>VXPE01000006.1 GCA_009839745.1 Candidatus Poribacteria bacterium | reverse complement strand
CAGGCAGCCGACCCGGTTTGGTCGCCACAGGGGGATGCCCTGCTTTATATTCACGAAGACCGCCAAGTTTTTAGAATTGGAGTAGACGATAAGCAGGTAGAACAACTGACACATATTGGACAGAACTATCTGGGGGATTGGTTTGACCCGGCGTATGCGTTGCCTGTTTCGCCACAACCGCCGTTGCTAACCACAACATGGGGGGAAGTGAAAAAGGAATAGTGTTCTATATTTAATCACCTTGAAAGCACTTTGACAGAGATGTTATTCAAAGATTTCAGACCTGCTGAAGTTATGTTTGTTTTCAAGCATTTCCAAGGGAAGGGCTTTACTTCCGTAGCGAATTCATTCGTCTTGGAAATGGGTCTCCCAATAAGTGTTGGGAAATCAATCTTGCCGGAACAGAAGCACCGGTAGAAAGGAGATAAACCGACATGAAAAGTAACCTTCGCGATAAATTCCGTGACTTCCTCGCATCCGAAGAAGGTCGTGTAGGGGTCAAAGCACCCCTCGCAGTAGGTATCGCAGGTGGGAGTTTGTTGTTAGCACAAGCAATGTTCCCCGCCGATGGTCAGGCACATATGGAATGTGACGACAATGGCGATTGCAGCCCCGGAGAAATCTGTTTACATGGAGAGACAAAGGAATGGTCTGCCGGCTGCCAGTGTGTGGTAACCATAAAGCACTCTCAGTGCGTTGGTCACTAAAGGCACGAATTTCGCATTTCGTCGGTTCCGCTGTTTTTTATCAGTGGAACCGACCTTTTCAATAATTTTACTAAGGAGGGCATCATGAGATGGACAAAGGTGAAGGGATTCCCCTTTTCTATAAAAAGTAGGCTGCTGTCAGTCTTAGGAACCACCCTATTCATAAGCGTCGGACTGCTACTCATAGACGGTTGGGAAGACGCTGCTGGGGCCGAGTTGATAGCCTATGTTTCTAACCAAACAGATAACTTTGACATCCATATCATGGACACCAATGGTAAGTACCTTGGCAACTTGACAGACCACCCAGCCGATGACTTTGACCCCACATGGTCGCCGGATGGCAGGTTTTTAGGGTATGTCTCCAACCGAGATGGAAATCCTGAGATTTATATTATGGATACCAAGACGAGGGAACATCAGCGGTTGACACACGACCCCGGCATCGACTCACGTCCTACGTGGTCTCCTGATGGCAGGTGGATTGCTTTTGTCTCTGATCGTGGAGGGAGTTCGGATATTTACAAAATGGATGCCACCGGTGAAAAGATAAGACGATTGACGAAAATCGGTAAAAACGGGAGTCCTGCCTGGTCCCCCGATGGTAGATGGATCGTTTTCTTTTCTCAACTCGATCAGAGGTTCGATCTCTACATAATGACTTCCGAGGGGAGAGGATTGAAGCTTCTGATACCTCCAAGGTTGAGGGGTCTTGTCCCTATAGCGTGGACTGCAGGATTCACGTGGTCTCCTGACGGCAAACAGATTGCCTTTGGAACATGGGAACTTCAGTTCTTTGCCCTTGGGCCAGTAGACGGTGTCCCGCGACCTCTCTTGGAAAAGACTACACCACGGGTTCCTCTCACCCTTTCAATCCTTGATATAGATGCAGAAGACCTCCGAAAATTGACGCAAGTGCCACCGGTAGGGGAGAAACGGGCACCGGTCCCACAAATTTCTCGTCCTGCTTGGTCTCCGAATGGCGACTGGATTGCGTATAGTATCTCAGATGTCGGAAAGCGGTGGGAACCTTCTGCTGACATTCATATCATAAACGTCAGAGATACTAATGGCGTTGGAACGCCGCTTGTAAAGGGTGCGAGATTCTATCTATCTCCTGTATGGGTGCCGGAGGGATTTCACTTAGTATCACCGAGTGGAGAAAAACAGACAATGCTTTGGGGTAAACTTAAACAGGCAGCAGATTAAAAATTTATGTGGATGACACATTATGACTTCAACACAACACTCATTTCAATCTCCAAAACCGACGCATCGTTTGCATCCGTTTACGCGTCAAGATCGGCTTTTCATCGTTGATTTAGACGTAGGACAAGTATTAGAAGCTGACGATCTTATTTGGGAGATATTGCAGCTGTGTCCGGAATCAACACCCGGTGAGATTCTTGAAGCTCTATCTGAAAAGTATGAACCGGAACGGATTTATCAAGCCTTTGAGCAACTACATAACTTTGAGGAAATGGGGCTTCTTTTTGGAAACACAGGTCAAGAAACGCTCGAAAAGAAAAATCGTCTCAGAATCTTCGTGGCAGGCCCTATTGAAACATGGACCTCAGATAAAACATACGTTAGGAGTGGATACCGTCTCGCCTCTAAAGAAATTCTGAGCGCGTTGTCGAGATATGCGGATCTTTTTTTTCATGCCGCAAAATCGGAGGTCATTTCAGACGGGGTTTACACCCTTTCGGGAGGCACCTCAAGACACAACTTTTTATTTCAACTTCAGCAAAACCAGATTGATGGGATTTTCATACCGATGATCCCGTTGGACATGGTGGAACAGATGCCACTGCATCTGTTTTCATCAGGAGTTCCCGTGATAAGCCGGCTTGGCTCACCCCGTGGACACAACGGGTCAATGATTAATTCTATCCTATGGACTTATGCTGCGATGAACGAACATGACGCTTTCATAACGCCAACTCGCTCTATCAAAGATTTCTATGCACAACATGTTCTTGACACCGACTGTTTTCATGTCATTCCCAACGGTGTTGATTCGGACCTTTTCCGTCCGATGGATAAAGCACAGGCTCGCTCTCAAGTGGCAGAGATGCTCAATCGACCAGAGATAAGAAATCAGAAGATCGTCGGTTTTTTTGGACGTTTCCAACCTGAGAAAGGCGCGGGCATCTTTATCAAAATAGCCAAAATGCTTCCTGAGGTCCTGTTTTTTGTGGTTGCCCCGACTTTACATGCGTATCAGCTCCAGAAGTTACCGCCGAATTTAATCTATATCGGTGAGCAGCCGCCGAGAGAGATGCTCCCATTGTATTTAAATACTTTCGATGTCCATTGCTTCCCTTCTATCGTTGGAGAGGAGGCATTTGGCAATGCTGTTCTCGAAACGATGGCGTGTGGCGTGCCACCCGTCGTAACAAACTTCGCGGGTTTGCCAGAAGTTGTCGGAGACGCGGGTCGTGTTGTGGCATGTCAGACTTTCAATCAGGACATTGGCAGTTTCGCCGGGTATGTTGAACCCGAAGTGCTTTCAAAAGCGATTCAGGAACTTTTGAATGACGATGTCCATCGAATGGAACTCAGTAAACAGGCTCGCGAGCGGTCATTGGAATTTAAATGGGACACAACTGCAAAGAAACTCGTCCTGCTCTACGAAAGCCTAAAAAGAAAAAAGCAGTTTTCTTCACGAACGCGTTTCAAAACTTCGTTTGTGCCTTCCTACGGTTTCTTAGACGACCAGTTGCAGTGCCAATCCATTTTGACAAACGTCACTGAGCAACATAACCAGGAACCACTGATGCACAGCAGTTATCATCAAGATTGGAAGGCGGCATTGGCTTTAACGTTACTGGAGCGTCATACGGTTCATGAAGTGGAGGTGGTCCTTATGCACATCGTGAAAGACAGACACTCGGTCGCTGATATTCTCAATCGTGTCAATGGATTTACGCAAGCAACATCTTTATAGACGTTGATGAAAGGTTGATACTTATGATAGATTTTCCTGTAACACTTCATGAAATAGAGAAGTTTCAGGTTGACGATCGGAACTACGTCGTTGACTTAGATCGAAATGAACTGGTATGTGTTGATCTCGTTGTCTGGAACGTGTTGGAATTGTGCGATTCAAGGAGCCGGAAAGAAATCATCAGCCACCTAAAAGCACAACACACTGAGGCAGAAATATTTGAAGCATTTGAGTGCCTAAAATATTTTTCGGAATCAAATCTACTTGTGTCAAACATAGCGCGTCGCGTCCCGGATGAGGACCAAAAATCACGCCTCGTGACGTTCCTAAATCAGGGACCGGCTTCACAGTCCAAGGATGGAAGTACCTATCTGCTTTTAGAATCCCTTTCACAGAATATGGAGGTTACCGTCGGAATTCCGAAGGATCAATGGGATGAATCCTATCGCGATGATGAAGTTTTTCACTTTATGGCAATAGAAACGGATCTTAAACGCGCGCGAACCTATTATATAAACGCCACCTATGATGTAACAATAGCGTTCGTTCCTGTCGATTTTGGGGTTTTATCTATAGAGGCGAACGAAGTTATACCTTTCTTTTCTTGGAATAACGTTCCGACTATTGTGCGTGCCAATAGTGGGGTTAGAGATGAAGATGCCTTTATAAATTTCGTTTTGGCTGTATACGGAGCGAAGCGTCCCTTTGATGCCATCGTAGTTGATGCCCCTTGGGTGATACATCGGTTTCAAGAAATATTGTCATCTGATATTGATTTTCGTGTTATCCCTGATCCGGTTGATTTGGAAAGGTTTCAGGCATATCAGGAAAAGACGATAGGAAAACGATGTATAAGTGCCATTTTTGACACGCAAGAGGTTTTCCAAAAACCTGTTGTTGGCATCATCGCTGGAGAAGCGTTTGAAGTCAATTATCGTGTTGGGAAATTCATCGCTCAGTTGTGTCCAGAGCTTTTCTTTGTTGTGTTCGCACCTAAATTACCAGATGTGTATGTAAATAATCTACCCAGTAATCTTGTTTTTTATACAGAAACCGAACAATTCGGGACAGATCCACATTTGCTCCCGATGCTATTCAACGCCATGGATATCTGCTTTTTTCATGCGAGTTTACAAAGTTCGAGTTCACTACTGTCTCAGAGTTTGGCTTGCGGAGTCCCCACACTCATAGGGACGAGTGCTGCTATACCCGAGTTTGGGAACGCCTGTGCCTTTATAGATTCAAAAAGAGGAATCACGGACAGCGAATACTTGAAACACGTTCTTGAGAACTTAAATCAATTATTGGCAGACCCTTCAGAAATGGATCGGCTTTCTAAGGATGGACGGAAATTGGCGGAAAGTTTTTCTGCTGATGCCATTTCAACGCAATTTGCTAATCTTGTTCACTCATTAACGCAGCAGCAACTCGAGACGCAGGCGATGTCCACTTACAGTTCTCTCCCCAATCTGTTCTGCTATCATTATGATAGCAACCATGGAAGTGTGCGATCTCAAGCACTTCAGCATCCACACCATTCCGCAGAAAGTATTGAGGTCGGACTTGCTAAAGAGCTACTCAACTCTCATTCACGCCTGCAGGCTGAGACGCTTCTAACCGAAATATGCGATGGGGACAAAGAGAGGGCATATCACATTTTAGAAAAACTTTCCGGTTGGGTGCTATAGTTTGGATGGTCATTCACCGTTATGGAAGTTGTTTATTCTGGAAATGAAAATCCTGATAAGTATTATCGATAAGAGAAAGGAGGTGAACTCGAATGAAGAAAAACCTACGTGATAAAATTCACACTTTTCTACAATCTGAGAATGGTAAAGTGGGTATCAAGTCGCCACTGACCTTGAGCATAGTAAGTAGCAGCTTGTTATTAGCACAAATGATTCTCACTCCGCACGCCGATGCTGGTTTTGAATGCTGGAGTCATGCGGATTGCAACCAGGCCGAGGGTGAACTTTGCCATTTCTTTTTGAAAGATGCCGGTGGAGGCACCTTGGTATGGCATTCTACTTGTGGCTAATTAGAAAAGGTATTTGTTGATTTTGTCTGTCCTATTCTGGAAAAGAATGGGACAGATTACTTACTCATAGCATATGGAACATGTAAATTGGATTGACCTTGGGGCTCCGGAGCGGCTCGCCTATGCACGACAGCATTTTCAGAACGGAGTTTTCCAATGAACCGTGATATTTTCCGGGCGTATGATATCCGGGGCATTTTCGGCGTGGACTTTGCGCCGAACGACTTTTATCGAATTGCACGCGCCTTTGCGGTTCATTTTCGACCGGAAACCGTCGCTGTAGGTTACGATGTTCGCGAGAGTTCCCCGCAACTGTGGCAGAAGGTGGTAGAAGGACTCATAGATTCAGGCGTTGATATCCTCAATCTGGGTCGAATTTCGACCGATATGCTTTATTTCGCAGTGGCACACTACCAGACAAACGGAGGGATTATCATTTCGGCATCTCACAATCCTGCTGTATATAACGGTATGAAACTGGTCGGTCAGCATGCGACCCCAATTTCATCAGACACTGGTCTCTACGATCTCCGCGATGCCATTGAGAGTGAAATTCTATTTGAGAAGCGAAAGATGCCCTATCGTGGGTCCCTCCAGTCCGCACAGTTTCTGGAGGCATACCTCACGCACCTTCGTTCTTTTGTAGATTTGCAGCGGTTGTCCAGAAAACGGATTGTCATCAATGCGAATAGTGGACTTGCCGGTCAGATCGTCGAACGCCTATTAGCGGGGACACCGATTCAGATCTGTGAGCGGTTATTCACTGAACCCGATGGAACGTTCTCCCAAATTCCGGCAAAACGTCCCGATCCATTGAGACCGGAAAATCGGGAATTAACGATGAAAATTAGTGAGGAACTTGAAAGTATCGGCGGAAAACGGGAAACGAGGTGCCGATGGGAGTCTGATGGTATTAGATTAAAATTGTGTCTTTAATATGACAAAACTGATAAAATGTATATAATGACTATAGTTTTCGTTGGTATTTTTGTTTGAGTATTCCCCAGGTAGAGTCGTGAATCCCTAGACAGCTCTATTTATAAGGTAAATTTTACCCTTCCCTGAATCGTTGATTCCCTACAAGATTCAAGATATTTTATCAAACGCACGTTTTGTTAGGATAATTTTATGAAAGAAGAAAATGATGTTCAATTAATCAGCAGAATTTTAGAAGGTGATGATACGGCGTTCAACACTTTAGTTGAAAAGTATCAGAAGGGGATTCACGCCCTCGTGTGGCGAAAGATTGGCGATTTTCACTACGCTGAAGAACTTACACAAGACACCTTTCTAAGCGCGTATAAAAACCTTTCGACCCTAAAGGAGCCAAGTCAGTTTGCCGGATGGCTGTATGTTATCGCAAACCACCTCTGCCTTAATTGGATTCAACGGAGCAAATCTAAAATACAATCATTGGCATCCATCCCAATGGAAGAAATCGAACACGCCTCTTACAACCACCACGTATTAGCGCAGCGAGAGGCAGACGCGACGGAGCGTCGCCATGATCTTGTAAAAACACTCCTGGAGAAGCTGCCAGAGAGTGAACGCACGGTGATAACGCTCTACTATCTCGGTGGAATGAAGTCCAAAGAAATAGGCAAATTTTTGGGTGTGTCCGTGCACACAGTTACGAGTCGACTTCAGCGTGCGAGAAAGCGTTTAGAACAGGAAGAAGATCTCCTGGTTCAGGAAATTCTCGGTGGTGTTTATATACCCACGGGTTTAACCCAAAACATCATGCGGCAAGTCGCTGAGATGACACCGACACCGGCTCCGACTGGGAAACCTTTGCTCCCGTGGATGGCTTTTGGAACAGCGACAGTATTGGTATTCCTGTTGATGCTGGGTATCAGCAATCAATATCTTCTCCGTTTTCAAAAGCCGTATAGTTTTGAAGCACTATCCGAACCTACGATTGAAATTATTGATACGCCGATTACCCTTGCTATGGATTCAAAACCGGCGGTGCGAACGCAGGCTGGTAGGAATGTTAACACAAACGAGAATATGGGAGCTGGTTTGCGGACTGATGAGAATGTCTCAGCACCGAATACACAGAACAACTCGTTCAGATCCTCTACCTCCCAATGGACGCAGGCAGGGGGACCACAAGGGGGTCATGTTTCTGGTATCTTTGCTGCATCCGAAAAGATACTCTATGCTGCCACATCAACAGGTATCTACAGATTATCACCGGACGCAACTATGTGGACACTTATTAATACAAGTGTGCCGACTGGAGCGTTCCGGATGCCTATGGCAGAGTATGATAGTACGCTCTATATTGTTTCCAGTGATGAATTGTTTGCTTCGGTTGACAGCGGTGAAACGTGGAAAGGGCTTGGACACCGTCCAAAAGGAGATGCTATTGGTCTGATAATAACCGATGCGACACAGAGCAGTAACCCACACGTAGACATTGTGATGTATCTCGCACTTCAAGATAAGGGTGTTTTCCGATCTACAAATGCCGGGGCACAGTGGCACCCTTTTAACAATGGACTGGCAAACAAACACATTTCCGCGGTGGCTGCGATCAAGGACACGGTATTTGTTGGCACCAATGAGGGCCTCTATCATCTCGATTCAGGTGGGTGGAGGCAATTGCCGATGGATGTATCAGGTGCTGTTCATTCTTTGGCAGCCATGGAAAACAACCTCTATGTCGGAACGGGTCCTGATCTTTCCGCCCTGTTAAAAGATGTTGAGCGAACAGTAGATGTCAACGACTTAAATTTAAGAAGTATGGCTTTCCGATCAAACGACTTAGGAAAGTCATGGACAGAGATAACACCTATAAGTAAATCATCTTTTTTGAAGCCATCAACAGGCATGAAGATTTTGGCTGTAGGGCAATCCCTTTTGATACAAGACTTTGAACTATTTCGATCAAGAGATGGTGGGCAAACTTGGATAAACCTTGGGTTTGACGCAAGTCCGTTTATATTGAACAACTTTCAAGCTGTAGCGGTAAACGAGAATATATATTACAAAGTTGATGCATTTGGTATTCATCGGACAACTGATAGTGGTGAATCGTGGCACCCATTTATGAATGGGATAGTAGGGACTGGAATACGAGATTTAGTAGCGTTTGACAACAAATTATATGTGCATACTGGCAAGGATGTTGTTCAATCAACCAACAGCGGTGAATCGTGGGAAAACGTCCCTGTTGACATCCATGAACACACATTTGAACTCATAGGAAAGGAAGACGCTTGCATCAACTTTCCTTTTGATTCAAAGTTAACGGTCGCAGACAGGAGTTTTTATGTAATTGTCCCTGAGACAGATAATTTACGTATTCTCACTTTATCTACTATTAACAGTCTACTCAGTCCAGTGCCTGAAATACCTGTTTTTGATAACAAAACCCAATCCGTCGAGTCTATGTTATCTGCCCCGGAAACCTTGGCGAGAGCCGGTGGGTTTGCAGTCGGTAACGGAACATTCTACGTTGAATACAAACGAGAACTGTTCAGATGGAGACTCGGTGATTCAGAATGGATAAATACTGGATTATTAGACACAAGTGAGAATCTTGGTGATAAACTTGATACAGGATTCAAGTTAGCGGTTTCGGGGAAAACCGTCTACGTAGGGAAGCGAGCGGGTCATCTGTTTCAATCACAGGATGCAGGAAACAGTTGGAGAGACATTACGTCGAATCTTCCACTCCGCTTTTCGCATTTCAACGAGATATTCTTTGTGGGTTCAACGGTTTACGTCGCCACTGACACCGGTGTTTTAAGTTCAGAGAACGGAGAATCCTGGCGCGTGCTCACCGATGGAACGGGAATGCGTATCACCATCGATAGGTTCGCTGTGGACGGCACCACGGTTTATGGTGCAGGTGATACGGGGCTTTATCGCTTGGATACCCGTGGACACTGGAAGCAAATCTCTCCGAGTGTGCCTGATAAAGTGCTCTCTCTCGTTATCAGCAATGATAGGCTTTATATTGCGACGCAACAACACGGGATCTTTCACAGACCGCTTGGGGAAGAATATCGCAACGAGTTATCTCAAAGATAGAGCGTTCTGTTGTTTCCTATGCTTTTTACTGTGATACTACAGAAGGGAAATCATATGAGAATGATAAAATTGTTAACCCTTTTCGCATTCAATTTACTGATTCTGAATGTAAACGTTTTCTCGGTTCTCGCGAAAGTACCGGCAACCCCTAAAATCTTGTTTACCTCCGCACGGGATGGCAACGGTGAAATCTATATCATGAACCCGGATGGCTCTGAACAAGTCAGACTTACAGACCATCCTGCAAACGATCTGCACGCGGTCTGGTCTCCAACAGGTAAACAGATTCTCTTCGTCTCGAATCGCGGGGATTTACGTCCCAGGGGTACTCGAGATCTGTATCTGATGGATCCGGATGGATCCAACGTCCAACGCGTCTTTAAAAGAAAAATAGTAGGTTGGAGGACATCGCCGACGTGGTCACCCGATGGGAAACAGATTGCTTACAGGCAATGGGATCAGAGTGGAGGTGGCACAAGTGGTATATACATTGTGCCCTTAGGCGAACAAGAACCCGAATTCATCGGGAAGTTTTCCTATCCAGCATGGTCGCCGGATGGAACAGAAATTGCATGCAAGGCATCGGACCCAGCGGGAACCTGGATCATATTATTCAACATCCGGATACGAAAGCACGAACGCCTTCTACCCAAGAAAGCACTACCTTGGCAAACCGGGCCGTCTTGGTCGGCTACTGGTGATAAACTCTCTCTTGCTGGGAACAAGCAACCGTTGCCCGCCATTTTGGATAGGGATCTGCACAATGCATGGAAGGACAAGCAGGCGATCTTCATCGTCAATCGCGACGGCACTGGGCTCAAACAACTCGTTGATGAAGCCGGTCAGGAGGCATCGGATCCTGCGTTATCACCAAATGGAGAACAAGTCCTTTATACGCAGGAAATTAAGGGTTTTAGGCAGATCTTCAAAGTTGATGTGAATAACGGTATTCGGACGCAGTTGACGCATATTGGTCCAAGGAATTTTGGTGGAGACTGGTTTGACCCGGCGTTTGCGTTGCCAGTTTCACCGCAACCACAGTTGCTAACCACAATATGGGGAGAACTGAAACGGGAATAGGTTTTAGATTGAATCACCTTGAAAATACTTTAGGAATGGGCATAAGTCCTAATTTTGGGTTCCTGACCGGAGTTGGGAAGTCAATCTCGCCGGCGTGGAAGCACCGGCAGAAAGGAGAAAAACCGATATGAAAAAGAATCTCCGCGGTAAAATCCGCGAGTTTGTCCAATCCGAGGAAGGCAAGGTTGGGATAAAATCCTCTCTGACGCTTGGTGCAGCGGTTGGTAGCGTGCTACTCGCACAGGCTATCGTAGGAACACCAGAAGCTGATGCAATACCTTGCCGCGAACACGGAGATTGTCCAAATCGGCCTTGGAAGTGTCATCCAAGCGGTAGTTGTGTAAGTCCGTAAGGCGTTAGCATTTGTTGAGGGCATGCCGGTTCTTTTTCCGAGATGCCCTCAGCATTTCAATGCCCAATTATTTACTTCTGTAGTTGAGGAGAAGAAGATATAAGCTATAGGAATAGAAAACTGGGTTCAGAACCGGACTACTTTTACCTCCACTTTCGGAGGGACATCTTATGAGACATAAGCCTCTCTATATCTATTGTATATTAAGTGTTGTATTATTATGCCCCGACTTTTACCCAGCACTGGCAAAAGCACCGATCACCGCGAAAATTGTGTTTGCTTCGGGTAGGGATGGCAACCGAGAAATCTACTTGATGAATCCGGATGGAACACAACAGGTGAATATAAGTCGCAATAAGGCGGATGATGTCGCACCGATATGGTCACCGACAGGTGAACAGATTCTTTTTGCATCAGATCGAGACCGCTTTCTGGGGAGTTGGGATTTGTATTTGATGGATCCAGATGGTAAAAACGTCCGAAGCGTGTTTGAAAAATCAGCGGATAGAAGACATCCAGTTTGGTCATTTGATGGAAGACACATTGCTTATACCAAGATTGAACGGGGTGAATGGTTTGTGTATATCGCAACAATGGATGGAAGAGAAGAGAAAGAAGTGGCTATTGGCAGTTTGTCCGACTGGTCGCCTGATGGCGCAGAGATAACCTTTCTCAGTGGAGCATTTGACGAACCCAGACGTATTAGTTTGCTCAAGGTCCGATCGAGAAAACAAACATTCCTCCCCTTCCCTAAAGTTCCGATGTGGGTTCGAAGTCCTGTGTGGTCTCCAAATGGTGAAAAGATCGCGTTTGCCTGGCGGCCCGAAGGGTTTGAGGTGGAAACAATCTATATTATGAACCGTGATGGAACAGAAGTTCAACAAATTGTTGCTCCACAAGGCTCGTCAGCCGGTGAACCCGCCTGGTCTCCAGTGGGAAATGCGCTTCTCTACATTCACGCTGATGATGGTGATGATACGCAAATATTCAAAATAGATTTAGAGAGTAATGAAACGATACAACTGACCCACATTGGAACAGGACATCACCTCGGAAGTTGGTTTGATCCAGCGTTTGCCTTGCCTGTTTCACCCCAATCCCGATTGCTAACTACAACGTGGTCGGAAGTGAAAAGAAAATAATGTTTTAGATTTAATCACCTTGAAAACACATTAGCAGTGATATTAGTCAAAATGTTAGAGATGCTGAGATTGTATTTGTTTTTAAGCATTTTTAGAAGATCTGTTCCCTTATGGATGTTGTTCATTCTGGAAATGAAAGTGCTGATAAGAATTACCGATGAGAGAAAGGAGGTGAACCCAATGAAGAAAAATCTACGTCGTAGAATTCATACATTTTTGCAATCTGAGGAAGGCAAAACTGGTATCAAGGCCCCGCTGGTGTTAACTGTAGGAATTGGGAGTTTCTTTCTGACTCAAATAATGTTTACTCCTCCCGTTAGTGCAAGCATTGGTTGCACTTTGGTTTGCGACGAAGGAGAATATTGCCTATTTCGTCGATAATCACAAATTCCAAGCGAATCAACTCTTGCGGGCGAGTGGAACGCCATGCCAGTAATTACAGTTCACAAATTGAATAGGCACCTTTCAAATAACCAACAAGGATGATGAACCTTTTGAAAAGCCATTAGAAAGCATATCCAGGGAGAAGGCTTCACTCCCGTAGTGATAGTATTCGCCCTGGAAATGGGTCTCCCAATAAGTGTTGGGAAATCAATCTTGCCGGAAGAGAAGCACCAGCAGAAAGGAGAAAACCCATAGATGAAAAACAACATTCGCAGTAAAATTAGTGACTTCCTCAAATCCGAAGAGGGCCGTGTCGGCGTTAAGTCACCATTGACGCTCGGTGTGGCAACAGGTGGTGCCCTGCTCGCGCAAGCGATCATGGTAACACCAGATGTTGAGGCGTTCCCTTGTGATAAAGGGCAACCATGTCCTCCAGGTTACCACTGCCATATGGTTGGTAGCTGCGTAAAACACTAAGGTACTCTTAGGAGGATCTATGAGTGGGTGCTAAAGTACTTACACTCATAGATCCTTGATATACAACGTTTGGAGCGATGTCAGATGAGAGTTCAAACCACCTTTTTCTGTTATCTGCTGAGTGCACTCATATTCTGCTTAATCGGGGCCCCAGTATTGGGAAAAGCGATACCTGCCACTGCTAAAATCGTCTTCTCGGGAAACCGGGAGTTGCTTGAGAATCGAGACATCTACCTCATGAATACTGATGGGCAAGGGGTCGTCAATCTCACCAATCATCCCGCAGATGATGTGCAGCCCGTCTTCTCACCTACCGGCGAACATATTCTTTTTTGTTCAGACCGAGATAGAGGGTCTTTCAGTTTCGATCTATATCTGATGAATGTCGATGGTTCAGATGTAAGACGTGTTTTTGCAAAATCCCAAGAGAGAATAGCACCGACATGGTCGCCTGACGGAAAACAGATTGCCTACGTCCGCTCAAAACTCGATGTGCCCTCCCTTTATATTGCACCAATAGATGGAAAAAAGGAGGATCGTGTTGTAATTGGTATCATGCCCGTTTGGTCTCCTGATGGAAAGGAAATCGCCTTTATTAACCGCAGGTTGAAGCATCCTCGATACATTACAATTCTCAATGTTCGGACGAGTCGCTCAAAATTCTTTTTTCCGCCCGATGCGCCAGCCTGGCTGCGTCATCCGGCATGGTCTCCTGATGGTAATAAACTCGCATTTGCGTGGACGCGCGTTGAACCCAACCCCGAGAATGTTGGTAGGGAAACTGCCTACATTGTAAATCGAGATGGAACGGGACTTCATCAACTAATTGGCGAAGCAGGATCGCCCGTGACCCACCCAATATGGTCTCCAGCAGGTGATGAACTCCTGTACGAGCGTCCAGATAGAGAGTTCAAACAGGTGCATATTTTCAAAATTTCAGTAATGGAGGGACTTGCTACGCAGCTGACGGATCAGACGGTCTGGAATAGTCTGGGAGATTGGTTCGATCCGGCGTATGCGTTGCCGGTTTCGCCGCAACCGCAGTTACTTACGACAATATGGGCAAAGACGAAAAAGGAATGAGAGTTTAGTTAGAATTCCCCGGAGACGGAGATGCGCTGTGAGCCGCCGAGGGTGTGGGTATTGAAGGCGTAGTTGACGAAAAACGACATGGCATTTATCCCCAATCGGAGGCCAGCCCCTGCAGAGAGTCCATGTCCATTCCAGCCGCCCCGGAGTGCGAGGGTATTGAAGAGCCAGTATTCCGCACCGACGCGTAGAAGCATCCCGCCGCCAGCACCCCCTACCTCCAGATCGGCTTGGTCGGTTTCAAAATCCGCGCCAATTGCCCCTTTACCGAGACGTGGAACGGCAAAGTGGTAAGCCGTGCCGAATCGGAGTCGGCGCGTGCGAGTGAATGTCGGTGTGTCGGCAGTATCCCAACGGACTTGGGTACCCGTTGCATCTAACAACATTGCCCCGACCCGTAACCCCTTGTAAGGTTCCGCAATCAGACCGATGTCAATACCGAAACCGGTTCCACTGTTCTGAAAAATGGATTGGTTGAGGAGTTTGAGGTTGCCACCGACAGCCGCCATGGGGTGGACTTGACGGGCATAAGAGATAAGCAGGGCGTTATCGGTATTGCTGAAATACTCGGCAACTTCGGGTTTGTCGATATAAGGTTCGCCGTCCTCTTTGATGCCGTTGCCATTTTTATCCTGAAAATCGCCGAGGAACCCGTTATTGTTAACATCAATGAAAGTCGTGCGCGGTATATCGTCAACGCCGAGCCGGATCCAACTCAATCCGATGCTGCCGATATCCTCGATTTGGTAGACGTAGTTGACGAAGTTGTAGGTGACTAAGCCTCTGGTGAGCCACCCCCCATCTCCAGTGCTAAAGGTATCGGAATACATCGCCGAGAAACTGTGTTTCTTCACTTTGGTCAACCCGGCGGGATTCCAGTAAGTCGCGGTTGCGTCATCGGCGACGGCAACGAATGCGCCACCCATTCCCAAGGCACGCGCACCTACGCCGTGGCTGAGAAATTCGGCGGCATGCGCGCCTTCGTCTGCTGCTCTCGCAACTGCGGGGGGGCCGAGGCTCAGTATGAGTATAAGAAGATAAATAGATCGGCTTGTTGTCATAACTTAAATTAATGAGAGGTTTCCATACACAGGGATACGTTCAGAGGCACAAACTAAAAGTTTATGCTACAATACGTTAACCCGGTGCGAAGTCGTAGATAGGTTCACGAATAATAACACTCAAGACGCTCCAGAATGCGCCAACACAGTACTCACCGAGAATGACTCCGAAAAAGAAGAAGACCATCGTTCGATAAGTGCCGGGTCCACCAAACCGGAGTGCCATCCATTTGAGAAAACTGCTGATAACGAGACAACTCCAAAAATAGCCGACTCCCCCGGTCATAGAGATAGGATAACCTGCGGGATGAAGGGGCCACCAGATGAACCGCATCCGCATCACCATGAGGAAGAAGGTGAGTCCCATTCCACCTGCCATGAAGGACATTGCGGGGATGTCGGGTTCGCGCGGGAAAGCGAATAGCCCGGCAAGCCAGCCGAATTGACCGATATGCCCCACTGACGGTCCAATGCCACCGCCCGCGCCTGTGACGGCACCCCCGAGACGATAGAGTTCACTGAGTGTCGCCCAAAATGATGCGAGGGATCCAAGAACAACAGCAATAACCATGGCAAGGACCAAGCGTTTCGTGTTCATATTCGCCCGTTCCGCCATTTTAAACGCTTCAAGCTGATGGGGCATAATGTGTTCGCGGTATCCACGTCCACTAAAAAACCAAAAGTAGGGAAAAACCGTCAGGTTATTGGGTCCGATGCGGCGTGTTCCGAGAATATTGACTAAAAACTGTTGTGCATTACACATCCCCGCCATCTCATGTGCGGGAGGACCGAGCTCCGCACGGACGCGCGTAATAGCAATCGAAATGGCAGAAAAGAAGGCAAAGAACGGGAGAATAATTGGGAGGGTCATTCCCGCTTTCAGACAGAACCAGATGATAAAGAGGCTTGAGATGATAATGAGCAGGAGTGCCGTCCGATAACGGATCGGCTCTTGTGAGTCGTCAATCCCGCCGGGCATACCGAAGATGGTTCGCACGACGTTCACAATGTGCCTCCGCGTTACGAGCATCGCGATAACAAAGATCGCCATCCAACCGCCAATGGATTGTTCACTCCCATACGGGAAAGGGGCTGGGATTGCGAGTGCGCTGCCGAAAACCCGCTGTGCTTTCTCAAACAGGTAGAAGAACCACATAGAAAACGAAAGATCCAGTGGCAAAAGGAACCCTAATCCGATTACAAACGGGTAGAGCGGCACGGGGATATTACCGACAGCGTTCCACGGTTTTTCAGTGAAGACTCTGCCCCAATTCCGGGCGTTATGACGCACACTGAAGTCGGGTAAGACGGGAAAAAAGTGAGCCAAACCGTGCCAGACATTTATTACTGCGGCGATGATAAACCCATACCATAGGATACGACTTCGGAAAAGCTGCGCGGCTCCACCTCTTTCTGTAATTGCCATCGGGAGTTGGATAATTGGATACGCCAATTTTTCATGTTCTGTCCACTGTTTGCGAATCAGCACATTTACACAAATCATGATGGTGCCGAGTGCGACAATAAGCGAGGTCCACCACAGAGTCGGCATTATCCATGCCCCACCGATTTTAGCATTATAGAAGGGCGTGTTGCCTTCGTAAAATCCCCGGATAAGCTCTCTGTCGGCGACAACGAGATGTTGTGGAATGTAAGTATGAAACATATCCGCCCAATCATTCTCAATGGTTGCGAACCAGAATGCGTGGGGGAGTGCGGGAATTGTCAGTGCTAGGGTATCATGCCCTGCCAAACCGGAGGCGATAGAGAGCATGGCGTAAATGGTAATCATCTCGCCCTGCGTTAGCGCGGATCGCGGGGCGACACGCTTCAGGAAAAGATTTATCAAGATTAGGAAAAAGATGTTGAGGACAACATTCCAGAAGAGCGAAATGGTCGTTGGATGCCCAGAATGCCAGACACACTCAACTTCAATGACCCAAAAGACGTTCGGGGGAATTAAGAAGATAGCGATGAGGATAGCGCGCCATGTAACACCGGACGCACGGCGTTGGTCCTGTTTATCTAAGTTTTCCATAGTTAAAAATGTGTAGGCGGTTCGAGTTCCTTCAACTCCCAGAGAATATGGCCAAATTCAAACGCGCCAGCGGCGTTTCCTCGGATAAGCTCGCCATCAATTCCCCACGCTAATTTGTAAGCAGCGAGAATTTGGGTGAGCGAATTTTCCACGTTACCGTGGCATAGCAAGGCAACAGTCCCGCCGCCACCGCCACCGGTAATCTTGGCACCGTAGATACCGCCCTGTTCTCCAATCTTCCGAGCGATGTTCACAAGTCCATCAACTTCACGGGAACCCAATCCTGCCAGATCACGGTAACTGGCATTGGATTCGTACATGAGATTCCCTGCTTCGCTGAGGTAGTCTTGGATACGATCGGAATCTGTATCCGCGTTTTTTATAGCAGCAATAAATTGCCTCACACGTGCGTTCTCGTAAATTGCGTGTTGGACTCGACTCCTAACCGCATACGATGTCTCTGGATTCACCTGTGTAGCGGTATCAACGGTTTCACCGTATTTGTCAAGAAACTCCGCGCCCTGCATCTGTTCAGGCAACAGGTGCTCACACTGCTCACGAAAATCCTGGACAGAAAGGTTGCATAGGTAGTTATCTGCTAACGCCTCGGATAGCTTTCGAGCGATGCTACCTTCCGCGGCCTCTGATGAAAACGCTGCTTTGAGGATAGTCAACCCCATAAAAGTCCCGGTGCGTGTGTCAACATAAGCAGTGCTGGTCGTGCTTCTGCGCACTCTTGTATAGATACCGACAAAACTCACGTTTAATGGACATGAAACGAATTCGAGAATTTTGTCCGGTTGACAAAGAATTGAGAGAATCTTTGTTGACGTGCCAGCGGCAGCCGTCACCTGATCCATAATCCCACAAGGCGCGCCAACAATTCTATTTTCAACGATTTGTGCGAGGCGCGCTATTTCCATGGCATCTAATTCTAAGCCATACAGCTGGTTGATCGCCATCAATGTAGCGACTTCAATAGCTGCGGAGGAGGCGACACCTCCACCGATCGGAATATCGCTTTTGATAACTATCGTGGCACCGTGCGGGAATTGCCCAATCCTACCCTCTTTGAGTAAGACATAAAATGCCCCGAGTATATATCCCGTCCATTCTGCTCCGGGTTCCTCACTGAAATGTTCCTGAATCTGTGAATACGTTTTGAGAGTCCCATTCGTATAGAAACTATCCAGCGAGAGATGAAAGTTAGGTTTGAATTGATCTCCTGCTCGGAGTGTGATAGCACAGAGGTTTCTATCTTCTCTGGCTTGGCAGGCGGCGATTGCTGTGCGGTTGAGCGTCATCTCAAAAACATTCGCGCCGCAGTAATCAGCGATACCTCCCATAATGTCAAGCCTTGCGGGGGCACAGGTGAGAACCACATGTCCACCCCTTTGCAAACCAAGCGAAAAGAAGAGTTCAGGGGAATCTTCCTGTAAAAGATACTCCAACTCAAGGACCTGAAAGGAAGTCCCTCTGGGACCGTGGAGTTGTTCAACTTTCATTTTTCTCGCCAACCACACTTCATTGTCGGAATGTCGTTGGCAACCCCTTTCTCGAACTCAGAACGGCAAACTATGGTGAATCAGAAAATACTTTGACACTTTTTTCCTACGACGGGCAATGAGGGGTTTTCCCCACTATAAACGTTTCCTCGTTAAGGGTAGATGCAAAGATAATTGTAAGTTTCACCCTAAATAACTCTATTTATCCAACCATGCTACACCTATCTCGTTAATTTATCAAGTCCTTTTTTGCAGCCTCTACGGATTAACGACTCTAACACTTTCCCCCTGTTTTAGAGAATGTTGTCCAGCAGTGACAACCGCTTCGCCTTCGATAAGCCCACTCAGGACTTCAGCTTCACCGGCACGCAAAAGACCTATCTCTACAACACGCCGCTGACTGACCCCATTCTCAATGACGAAGACGCTCTGCGTGGTGGCATTCACATCCTCAATCAGCGCAGCACGCGAGATGAGAATCGTATCAGGATGCACTTTGATCGGGACGGTCACCTTGGCAAACATTCCCGGTTTAAGAGTGCCGTCCAGATTGTCAATATCGACTTCAACCGTAGCCGTCCGACGCGCCGGTGTTAGCGTTGGACTAATAAAAGTAATACTACCGGACATCTGGGCATCTATACCATCAATCTCTATGGAGGCTTGTTGATTGAGTGCCAATTGGCTTAACTGGACTTCAATCACCTCAATAGTTGCTTTGACGGTATCAATATTAACGATGTCAAAAAGGGGTGTCGCAGGAAGTGCCATACCGCCTAAATCCAAGGAGCGTCTGGAGATCACACCGGAAATCGGGGCGCGAATCGTAGCGTCATTCAGACGTTTTTGAGCAAGCTTCAGCGCAACCTCGGCTTGCGTGCGTGCGGTTTTCGCTGATGTTATCTCGGCTTCCCAACTTTTCGCAGTCTTTAAAGCCTCCGCAGAGATGAGTCCAGCCCGGGCGGTTTCGACTTGGGAACGCGCAAGTTCAATGTCTTTCTCCCATGTCTTCGTGGCTGCCTGGGTCTCTGCGAGTCGTAAGGAGGCTTCTGCCTGCTCAACTTGTGCCGCCATGGCTTGAATATCCTCAGTCCGCGCACCGTTATCGATCAGTTGCAGTTGTTCAGAAGCGATTTTATGTTGAGCGACGGCAACGTCTAACTGTGTCTTCGCACTTTCAACGGATTGCTGACTAATTGCGCCATTTTCAAAGAGTTGCGTCATGCGTTCGTGAGTGCTTTTAGCGTTCTCAAGGTTCGCCTCGGCTCGACTCAATCCTGCCTCGGCTTGTCGCCGGTCTTCATCACGCGCACCGCTTTTGATTTTCTGAAGGTTCGCAACAAGAGATTCCAATGCGGCTTCTGCCTGCTCTATTTGCGTGACGGTTCGGATTTCAGAGAGGTCGACCACCTGTTGTAGCGCAATCTCTGCGGCGCGAAACTGCGCTTTCGCCTGCGCAATCTGCGAGTTTACACGCACTTCGGCGAGCTGCTTTGTTTGTTCATGAGCCGTTTCTGCGGCTTTCAGCGTGGCTTCGGCTTGCTGCACGGCGAGTTGCAGTTCCTCATGCTCTACCACCGCAAGAGATGTGCCTTTTTTTACACTGTCGCCCTCATCTACGTTTAGGGCAACAAGCCGCCCTGCGACTTTCGGAAAAACGCTGATTTGTGATTCGGCTTGAATAGTGCCGGACAATTCGAGTTCCGAACGAATCTCTCCACGTGCTGCTTTTGTAACTTCCACCGGCTTCAGGACTATAGCTTGTGCCTGTTGAATTTCAGGTTTTTCTGGTTTTAGAAACCGTGGTAGGCTAATTACCACGGCTATCGCGAATACTATGAGTATACCAATCAGTACTTTCTTCATTTTTAGACTCTGGTCCCCTGGGCATCGCTCTGTAGGGGCTGGGTTAGCCAGCCCCTAAGCGCTTTACGATGGTTTTCGGTGGATCCGGACGTAACTGGGGATCTGTAGCGTTAGGTGAAAAATCAGCAAGATGCCCTTGATTTACATTCCGACACCGTTAAGAGTTTTGTGTTTATTGTAGTTTTTGTCCTATCGCTTTTTCGAGTCTCGCTAAACCGACAATGTAATCGTGATGCGCCTGCAGGCGGTTAACTTCTGCCTGGGTCAAAGCAAGCTGCGTATCCGTCAGGGCGACTGTGGTAATAATACCGTTCTGAAATTGCAGATTCGCAATGCGAACACTCTCCTGCGCTTGCGCAACAGACTCACGCTGAACATCAATAATCGTTGACGCCCCACGAAGATTCAGATACGCAGTCCGCACTTCAAACTCAACACCAACTTTCATTTGCGTTCCACCTAACTCAACCTGTTTTAGAGCACTCTCGGTTTGTTGCACCGCTGCGCGCGCCGCAAAGCCGTCAAAAATTGGAATATTGATTTGAAAGCCGAGACTCCAAATCCTATTCATTTCGGTAAGTCTTTCATTCTGTGAAATTTGATAGTTCGTGAAGAATCCGAGATCCGGACGACTTCGGGTTTTCGCAACGGCAATCTGTTTACGGACAGCATCCTCAGCAAATTGTGTCCGATGCACTTCGGGACGATTTTCAAGCGCATCTCGGATGAGTGTCTCAAGGTTTAACGCTGGTATTTTATGGCTTTCTGGGATTTCAAGGCTGCCTTTCACCGATACATTCCCAGAGAGAGGTATATTAAGGACGGTTTTATAGGCATTTTTAGCCGTTTGAACACCGTTCTGGGCGCGGATGAGTTGTGATTTGGCATTTGCGAGTTGGACCTTGGCACGCAGGACATCGAAATTGGTCGCAGCACCCACATTCAGCGAGGCCTCTGCGATTGTAAGTTGCTCTTCAACCAGAGAAACACTTTGTTGGGCGACCCTTACAAACTCCTGGGCGACCAATGCGCCATAGAATGCCTCAGAGACATCTAAGCGGAGTTGATTAGAAGCGGCATCAACGTCGCGTTGGACTGCCTGATAGTTGAGCTTTGCGGCTTGATACCCGTAATAATAGCGTCCCCATGCGAAGATGGGTTGCGTCAAACTGACAGTGCCTTGAGCGTTGTGATGGGCACCGAACTCCAACTCAATCAAGTCGGATTCGCTGTCGGCACTGGGAGGTTCTGGACCGTCCATTTCCCTACCCGGCATCGGGAATCCAAACCCACCCTCGGCTTGAATTACGGATTTTTGTATATCTTTAAAATAGGTGTAATTCCCACTAACTGTGATTCTTGGCAAGAGTCCTGCGCGTGCGGCGCGAACTTCTGCTTCGGCAGCCTTAAGATTTTGCTCAGCAGTCTGAAGGGTCAGATTGCTCTGTTTGGCAAGCTCAATACTTTTTTCTAATGTCAAAACCTGTGGTTCTTGCGCTACAACGGAGAGATTTATTAGAAGGAAGAGAAAGGTTCCAACACACACGAAGTGGCAGAACCGTAATGTATTCATCGCGGTTGCATCCTCCAACGAACATTTACGAAAACACATCTCTGTAGGGCTGGGTAACCCAGCCCCTACGATTAATAAAAGTGGGTGGGCAACGGGAACCCACCCACATGTTACACAAACAGCCTTTAATAACGGACAATCGTTGTCGAATCGCCAACTGCCCAGACCTGACCACTTGGTGTTTGGACGAGATCCCACAGATGGCTTGCCGTCGGTGATTCCTGCATCAACCAAGTGACACCGCCGTCAGTTGTGTGAAGAATTGTTCCACCGTCCCCGGCTGCCCATCCCTCATTGGCATCCCGGAATAGAATCGCATTCAAGTTAGCATCCGTTGGGACTGTCTGATCGACCCATGTTGCGCCACCGTCCGTGGTTGCCATGATTGCCCCTTGTTCGCCGGCGATCCAAGCGGTTTGTTCGTTGACGGCATAGACATCGTTCAATTTCGGTCCTTGCAAGATAGATGCCCAAGTGAGTCCACCATCCATCGTCTTTGCGATGGTTCCGGCATCCCCGACGATCCAACCGATACTTTCATTTATGAAGTGGACGCCATAGAGGTTGTTAAAGCCTGCGCCTGTCATCATGGGGTCCATATCTTGACCGATCCATGTTTGCCCGGCATCGGGAGTGTGCATAACCCTTCCGGTTTCCCCGACTGCCCACGCGTGTGTTGAGGCACCAAAACTCAGCCCGTAAGATCCCATAGCACTCCGCCAACTCATTATGCCTTCAAACTGGATACGCTGAGCAGTGCCGTGGCCTTCATCGCCTGGATCACTAACGCCATGCCACGTTTTCCCGCCATCAAGTGTTTCAACTAAAGCGGCGTTGCTACCGACGATATACCCCTTGTTCTCATCCACAAATCCGACTCCGAAGAGTTCAAAGACATCCCCACTACTTTGAGGTTTCCATGTTTCGCCACCATCGTTGGTGTGCAAAACGCTCCCCGACAAGCCGACCGCCCAACCGAGTTTATCGTCGTGGAAATAGGCTGCACGCAGTTCGCTCGTGCTGGAAACGACATCCCAAGTGTCTCCACCATCGGTTGTATGCAGGATCGTCGCATCTTTGCCCACTATCCATGCTTCGGTTGGACTCAGCATGTGGATACCTTCAAGGCGAGCAGCAACGGGTCGCGGCTCAAGCGGTTCCCAGGTGATACCACCATCCGTTGTCCGAAGAATTACGCCGAATTCGGCGGCAGCAATACCGACGTTTTTATCAGCGAAATGGACATCCCAAACGGGTTCAGGCATCCCGTTAGAATGCGGGACTTTACTCTCTTGCACGACCCACTCGGCACCGTCAACTGTTGCGACGACAGCACCTCCGGCACCGACTGCCCAACCTGCTTTGTCACTCAACATGGAAATAGCATCGAGCGTGTTGACTGTGGCACTGGTCTGGAATTCCCAAGTCTGCCCCCCATCTTTGGTGTGGAGAAGAGTACCACCGCCGCCGGCTGCCCAACCGACTGTCGTGCTTACAAAGTCGATACCCTCGATGGTATTATTCGTGCCGATTTCCTGCTTCGCCCACGTTGTGCCCCCATTTTTCGTACTAATGATGAGTCCCCCATCTCCACTTGCCCATCCATGTTTGGCATCAGCGAAGGAGACCGCCAAGAGCGCGGTGCGGGTGCCTGTATTCTTTTTCATCCACGTTGTGCCACCATCCGTGGTTTTCAAGACTGTGCCATTGTCTCCAACAACCCAACCGGTTTGTGGGTCGATAAATCGGACTTTCTTCAGCATGATGTCAAATGGCAGGGGTTGACTGGGTTGTCTGTTCCACGTCATACCCCCATCGGTAGTATGGAGAATTGTTGAATTGCTACCAACGATCCAGCCATGCTGTGCGTCTACAAAAAAGACATCCGAAAATCCCGCCTGCCACTCGGATTCGCTTACTTTCACCCATGATCGTTGCGCAAATGCGAACTGCAGGGTGCAAAGCAAGAGCAGGACTACCAACATAGAAAATATTTGCTTTCTCGATTTCATCAGATTTCATAGCGTCGGAACCCACGCCCTTTCGGTGTGGAGTGAACGCCAACCTCCTTACTTCTCAAGATGGGCTTGTAAACAACGCCCTTCGTTTTAGGTAATACCTTATACCATTTCTAAAAGATTATATTGCATTGACAGATCGCTTCAAAGACCCCACCAGACTGCACAGGCTAACAGCCTATGCTACAAAGAGTTCGTTTATTGAAGCATTTTCAATCAGAAATGGTATTATACTATTCAAGAGCCGTGAACTAAAGCCTACACGCTTTATTCTATGTCTATTATAATATCACGACACAGTAATTCATGTCAATTGAAAAGTATCGGGGATTCAGAGTCATTCAGTTTTCGGAATTTGGGTTGATTTTTGGAGAACATCGCGAGCACAGCTCGCTCCTACAGAAGAGCGTTCAGGAATCGGAGTTCGCTTCTACAGGAGAATTGAATGGCTCTGGTAGAATGAAGGCCTTGACATCAATTCGCTTCTATGCCATAATAAACGAATAAGTTCGAGCTTAATTCCAACCGTGAACAGCGATCAGGAGTCGCTCCTGTCGTTTAGACTTTACCTTCAGAAAGGAACCTTTCGGCGTAGTTTGCAAGCCGAAAATTTGCCACCAAAATTATGAAACCCGTAAAAGTAGGTGTAATTGGGTGCGGTGTGATCGGAAGCAGACACCTCAGTATCGCATCAGAGGCACCCCATATCGAGTTAGTTGCTGCAGCGGACCTCATCGAAACCAACAGAACACATGCAGTTGAACGTTTTAACCCACCCAAAATGTATAGCAATGACGTTGACTTGCTCGACGACGATGAAATTGAAGCGGTTGTTCTTGCATTTCCGACGCAATATCGGACCGCCGTAGCCCTGCGCGCTTATGAAAGAGGGAAGCACGTCCTGATTGAGAAACCGATCGCGATGAACGCCGCTGAGGTTGAACAACTCATCGCTGCACGGGGTGACTTAATCTCAGGGTGCTGTTCCTCACGAAAGCGTTTCACTGCATCCGCTCGGCTTGCGACGCAACTTATCACAAGCGGCGGCCTGGGAGAACTTCGGACCGTCTACTGTCGCGCTATTATCGGAGCAGGAAAAAAGCCTGACACACCCCGTCCTGCCTGGCGGTTGATTAAGGCACTCAACGGTGGCGGTATCCTTGTTAACTGGGGATGCTACGATCTCGATTACCTACTCGGTCTTACAGGGTGGCAGCTCAAACCCCAAACTGTATTTGCGCAAACATGGACGGTGCCGCAGGTGTTCACATCGCATATCGCTCCCGGTTCCGATGCTGAAACGCACTATACCGCAATTATCCGTTGTGAAGACGACATCGTGCTGAGCGTGGAGCGTGGTGAATTTATGACGATGCATTCGCACGCAGATTGGGAAATTATCGGCACAGAAGGCTCCCTTAAACTGAATATGCAGGATGAAAAACCGGATAGTGTCATCCACAATCGAACGACAACAGAAGGGGGTGTGGTGTCTACATCCCTCGTAGAAACAGATGAAACACCTGAAACAGAACACAGTACACCCTTGTCTGATTTCGCTGCTGCTATCCGAGAGAACCGGCAGCCCTCAACGAGTTTGGAAAAAGCCCTTGTTGTTCAGCAAATTACTGACGCAATTTACGCTTCCGCAGCAACAGGAAATGCTGTGGAGATAGGAGGATAACATGAAATTTTGTGGATTCACAATATTGTGGAGCATCTGTGTCAGTCTCATCGCTATCTCATTTGGTTATGCCGAAATTAACATCAACGACTTTGCGGGTATCTGGCTCTTTGATGAAGGTAAAGGAGCCGTTACTAAAGATTTCACCGAGAACGGAAACGATGGGGAATTTGACGGACCTAAATGGATAAATGGGAAGTTCGGTAAAGCATTGGAATTTGATGGTAGCCCGAAATATGTCGTTATTGAGCATAACGACCTCTTCAACTTTGAAGATGACGATTTTACTGTCGGATGTTGGATGAACTCGGAAAATAAAGATGCATACGTCGTCATCAAGCGGAACGGTGGTGCCGGATTCTGGGCGATGAGTTCAAGTATCGATAGAGATACCGGTTTCTTCATCTTTGAAGGTGGCGGAAACCACATCGACGATGGTAAAACCGACATTGTCGGAAACGGTTGGCATCACACCGTGGCTGTTCGCAAAAAAGGGGTTATCTCTTTGTATGTGAACGGCAAAAAGGAGACAGAACGGAACGTTGGGGCGAACATGGATAATCCGGCTATTCTGAAGTTCGGCGGCTGGGGCAGCGAAAATCTCATTGGTGGATTGGATGAGGTTTTTATTACCAAAAAAGGCGTGGCGTTAGAAGAGGAGGACATTCAACTCCTTGCGGAGGAAGGCTGGGAGACTGCGTTGGCTGTCTCTGCAAAAGGTAAGTTAGCGACGACTTGGGCGAATCTGAAAGCCCGATAGATGGCAATCCCTTTTTAACAATAAAGATAGGAATAGCGCAAAAGTCTGTGAATTGCGTTGTCGATGAACACCTTGAGAATGTGGCGGGAACAATTTCCCGCCCTTCTTTATTTATACGAAAAATTTCTCGGCAACTTCAGTTCTGAAATTCTTGCCCATAACTCGGTAGCCCTCGGCATCTGGATGTAGGGCATCAGGGAGCAGATGTTCGTAATCTGCTCCAAACACACGCAATCCATCAACGTAATAGATATTCCGATCGCCCTGTGATTGCAGAGCCTCAGCAGCGGCTTGCACTTCTTCACGCATCCCCTTGAGATGAAACCCTACGGTGTTTGGCGTCTCCTCCCTCGGCGGGGAATAGATAGGGGACATCAGCACGAGTGGGATATCTGGATGTTTTTCACGGACAATCTGGACTGCCCCGATAATTGCGGGACGAAACGTCCGCGGTCCCAAACTGGATGCGCCTTGGATGTTAATACCGAGACACATTGAGATATAATCGGCAGGCATATCTCGGATCATCCGTGCCACCATGGCATCAAGATGACACTGTCCACCGTAACCGAGACAGGTTAAATTTAGTCCATGCTGACGTGCGACAATCGCGGGCCATGTCTGAGTCGCCGATGCCGCTGTCCGGCATTGCGTGATAGAACTCCCATACGTCACCCATCGGGGTCGAGCATCGGCAAAGGGACGCAGCGTTGCCCCATCATCTATCCCCAAGTTGCGGAGTTGAAACTGTCCGAATTGCGGCAGCCACAATTCAATCAATTTTTCCTCACCGGACAACCCCTCAAAAGCGAAGTTATCTTTTTCGGTCAAGTCAAGCGAGGCGACGACTTCACCATCACAGCAGAGATCGAGTATCCCGCTTTCATTCTGTGGCACGATATTGCCTGAAACCCGCGTCGTATTGCTCCGAAAACTGACACGAACGCCTGCAGGCATTGCCGAGCGTTCCAATAACGGCTCTGGAAATAGGACATGCATCGGGTGCGGCGTGCGCCACGGCATCACCCAATTTTCGGTTTTTTGTAGAGAGACAGCTCCCTGCCAAGTTAACTGCGGCGTATCCGGCTTCAATTGCATCGTGTTCCCCTTTGCGATAAACAGTTACATAGTATCAACCAAGGCACGCAGTTGCCGCACGCCCTTCAACATATCTTCCGGTTGTCCCCAATGTTCAATGCTTGCTGCACCAGTGAATCCGTCAGCGATGAGCGTCTCCAACACCTGTTCATAGCGCAATCCTGTGTCGCCAATCGGATCAAGGTTTTTCTCACTGTTCGGTTTCACATGGAGATGCCGCACCAATCCTTTAATATGGGCGTACCCATCCGGCAAGGGATTCTCTCCGCAGTGCAGTCCGTTGTTGACATCCCAGCACGAGGTGAGGGCGGGACTATTTCCGAGGGCATTGATGACGGCACGCGTCTCTTCGCAAGTTCCGGCGAGACACGCACTTTCGTTCTCAAAACAGAGCGTAACGTCCGCGCTCTCTGCAACCGGAACAACGCGCGAAAGTTTCTCGACGATACGTTCCATATAGTCGTTAATATCCGGGCGCGGCGCGCCTTTGGTCCCACGATTGGGATTCCAAAATGTAAATCCTCGAATGACTTGGGTATCAAATGCGTGTGCCAACGTCACCATCCGATCAAAGTGTTGTCGATGCTGTTCGTACTCCTGTGGATCGTCAATCGAGCATTTACCGAAGGGCGACCCGACACTCGCAACACGGACATTATAATTGCTGAGTACATCCTGAACACGTTTGACATCGTCCTCGTCAATCTCGGTCACGTGTTTTCCCCAAACACCGCCTCGGATTTCGACGGTATTTGCACCGGCTTCGACACCGAGTTTAATGGCTTCCTCAAAATCGGTTTTAGAGACTTCATCAGCAAAATAGCAAACATCAATCATTTCAAAAAACGCCTCCTAAAATTTCTTTAGTTGTGCAAGTATGGGTTCAGTCCCGATGCGTTTACCACTCTTCGCATCAAGATATTTCCACGCGATGTTCCCATCTTGATTAACAATATAGACCGCTGGACGTGCTACCTCGATTTCAGTCGGGTCAACGACATTATAAGCCTCTATTGTCTTCGTTTTTTCATCCGAAAGCAATAGATAGGTGATTTGAAGCGTCTGCTGCGTTGAATTAACAGTCGTTATCGGATCGGCACTGATAGCGATGAGCTCGGCCCCTTCGGCTTGAATGTCTTCATAACCCTTCTGCAACTCACCGAGTTGCGTTCGACAATCGCCTCATGTCCCCGTGCGGTAGAAAAGAATAACCAGTTTCTGTCCGCGATATTCCGAAAGACTATGGAATTCGCCATCACCATCTGGCAGTGAGAATTCGGGGGCAAGTGCTCCGAGATCTAATCCTTCACCCATAGGGAGTTTTTCAGCGGCATCTTCCGGTGCTGTTGTAATGTGGGTCGTTCGTTCTGCATCGCCACAAGCAAAGGATAAAAAAATAATGACAGCACACAGCACTGAGAAAGGCACTAAATCGGATAGGTAGCCGACAATATTCGGTTTCTTTGATGCCATTATGTTAGTCGTCCTTAGCAGGTGGGAACGGTTTCGGTTGTTCAAAGGGTTCATTTTCCGCCGGGACAATTTCCGGCGGGAATTGGGTGCAGACTCCACCGTTCTTCATCACCCATCGGTAATTATGCCAAGAGCGTTTGCGCGCCTTGGCGATTTCTGGATTTGTATAGACCCCTGCGACAGCAATACGGCTCTTTTCGCTCTTGTTCGGCGGACTATAGTGCCACATACTACTGTGCCAAATGACGGCATCTCCGGTATCCAATTCAATATGATGTATACCGCGCTTTTCGATCATCTCCTGAACGGTTTCGCGTGGGAGTTCACCGTGTATGCTATCGGGATACAAGACGTGTTCGACGATCTCGGTTTTGTGGCTACCGGGGATAAACTGCATGCATCCATTTTCCCGAGTTGCGGGCTCAAGGGGTATCCAGAAGTTGAAAGGCTTCGTTTCACCGTCGCGCCAGAGTCCGTTGTCTTGGTGCCACGGCGTTGCGGCACCGGTCCGCGCGGGTTTGAGGAAGCAACTATTATACTTCATGATGATATCGTCACCGAGAAAATAGCGTGCGATGTTGAGCACTGCCGAACCGGCGTGGATGTTGTGCCATATCAGCGGAGATTCGATACAGAAGTTAGCGAGTTTCCGAAAGCGTGCGATACGTCCTTGCGGTGAGTCCTCCATCGGATCCATCGGATCGTAATCGGCGAACTCGCCGGCGTTGGGTAGCATAAGAACGTTACGAATGACACCGCGGAGTTGTGCTGCCAAGTCTTCCGAGATAACATTACGAAGGATAAAGTAGCCTTCGTTCTCATATTGCGTTTTTTGGTCAGCGTTTGGTTGCCATCGTGTCATTGCAATATTTTTCTCCAGTTGTAAGGGACGGATGTGTTCGAGATGCCCGCCTATAATTTGCCATTTCATATACGATAACACTTGCAGGCACGTCTGTCAACGATTTCAGCGATCCTTGAGCCGTCCCCAAGTGGTTGTCAACAGACCGTTTGGAGAGACAGGCAGGACGGCTTCCACACCCTTCATCAACTCGGTAATCTCAGCTTCCGTGATACCGCGGTTAAAGAAGACGACCTCGTCCAATCTGCCGATAAACTTTTCACCGCCAAAGGTGCCGAACAACAGTTCACCTGCCTGGTCTACATCACCGCCCTGTTTAACGGCAGATTCAAGCGTGCCATTTACATAAAGCTTCATTTCACTGCCGTCGTAGAGCCCAACAATGTGATACCATTTTTCGGGTTCAACGACGGTTTTTCCCCAAACACCCCCAGTAAACCCACCGCCCGACCAAATGCCGAAGACATAACCACCTGGTACCCTTTCACCTCCGGACTGAACTTCCAATAGATAGGAACCGTTCCTCCGGATAGCGGTATCCGAGACCCCTTTATTCATATAGACCCACGTTGCGATCGTCATCTGGTTCTTGAAATTGAGACTATCAGAGGCTTCAACGGTTACAACCTGCGGTGGTTCAAATTCTAACGCGTCACCAAATTTACCCTCTGCCCACTTCGCACCGGTAATTGCGCCGTCGTTCCCGTTGCCTGATGTATCCGCTGCGACACCACCTTTGCCTTCGTCAAAAAGCCAGATACCGACTGCATCGTCCAACAACTCTGCTGAAAGCGGATTTACTCCTACACACAAGATCCCAATGATAACAAGCCAATATATTTGTTTCATTTTTTTTCCCCTGATACACGAGTTTAACAGAAAGGGAAAAATGTGTCAAGGATCTACATACACCTGCCGCTTGAATAATTTTGGAAAATATGGTAGAGTGTAACAGCAAGTATTACACTGTGAATTGAATGATGCTAACGCAAGAAATGGTAGCCGATGCCCCTTTGGACCCCGGCGTTTATTTTTTTCGCGGGGCTTCCGGGAAAATCCTCTATATCGGCAAGGCGAAATGTCTACGGAAGCGTGTCCGTTCCTATCTCCATAAGGTCAAAAAACGTCCAAACAAAATTAAACGGCTTATCCGATGGACGACAGACGTTCGATATCAGATTTGTCGTTCGGAGCAGGAAGCACTCTTCTTAGAATCGCGACTCATCCAAGAATATCAACCCTCCTATAATACGGCTATGAAATTCGGACGTGCCTCTTGGTATATTCGGATAGATGTCGGCGAGGCATTTCCGCGCCTTGAAAGAGTGTCCGAGACCCAACCGGATGGTGCGCGATATTTCGGTCCGTTGTCGAGTCGGCGATGGACAGATGAAGCGATTGACGTTTTACAGCGGATCTTTCCGGTTCGGACATGCGAAGGTGAAATTACACCGATACTGGGATTTCGTGCCTGTTTTCAGTACGATCTGAAACGGTGCGACGCCCCTTGTGCGGCACTCATTACGCGCGAACGCTACGGAGAAATGATTACAGACATCGTTGATTTGCTGGATGGGGAGTATGAAAAAGTGCAAACACGTCTGGTTGCAAAACGGGATAGCGCATCGGAGACTCTCCACTTTGAGCGGGCTGCTGCGTTTCAGAAGCAATTACAACGGATTCAGAAGGTCTTTACGTTTTTAGACGTCCACCGGAGGTAACCCAATGGCGAAAGGAAAAACCCAAAAAATGGGTTATCGTCGACGATAAATATTGGGGCATTTGGTGTGCAATTTGGACAGATTTGTATTAATTTGAAAAAAATCTTGTCTAAAAAATTAATATGTGTTAGAATAACACTTAAGTAATTCAAGGAGGTTAACCATGCATATCGTAAGATTATCGCTTATTTGTCTTATTGCTTTCGTATTCATGGTAGGCTGTGGTCTGATTAGCAAGGAAGCAGAGATGCCTGAAACCACTACAGCTGCTATGGAAAGCACTGAAATGGAATCCGACGACATGAAGACGGATGGCGACATGATGGAAGCCGCCGTTGAAGAAGTTACACTGAACGTTACAGGGATGACGTGAGGCGCGTGTACCAGTAAGGTGCAGGATGCACTCAGTAAAGTCACCGGTGTTTCTGAAGTCGTAAGCGTTTCTTCAACGGATAACACGGCTGTTGTGAAGGTTGAGAAAGGTAAAGTGCAGGCTGCCGATCTCACTTCTGCAGTTCAAGGCGCCGGCTTCAGTGCCGAAGTCGCTCAATAAGGCTAAATCGGAGGAGGGTGGGGTTCCCCACCCTTTCTCTATATAAGCAGGTTGCAAACCCTATTTCTCTTGCAGCCTTAATTGGATAAAGTTTCAACCATCAGCATTGAAGTTGAAGAGGCGCGATCGAGAGATCGTCCCTACACATAAGGGGATTAAACGTATGCGTCAGTTAAATGTGAGTATGCTATTTGTCTGTTTCGCAGCACTGTTATTTGTGGTTGCGTGTGCAGACACAGCAAAGAAAGAAGCAGAAGAGGCACCAACCCAAACAGCAGCACCAGCCATTGAAGAAGTAACGCTGGCTGTGACCGGTATGACATGAGGCGCGTGTACCAGCAAAGTGCAGGATGCACTCACAAAACTTACCGGTGTGACTGAGGTCGTCAGTGTTTCTATGGAAGAAAATAAAGCTGTGGTGAAAATTGAGAAGGACAAGGTTGAGAAAGACGCGCTCGTGAAAGCGGTTACAGATGTAGGTTTCAGCGCGCAAGTTGCTAACTAAACTTTAGTTGACACACCCTTTACCTCGTCAGCAAAAAGTAAATTATACAGGACTTACGCGAAACCAGAGAATTCGATCAATAATAATGCAATCTGTGCGGTTGGGAAACCGCACCTACCGAGGAAGTGCGTAAGTCCTATTATATTCCAATGCGAGGTGTAAAAACCTCGCATTTTCTATTTTGTCCAGAAATTATCCGATGTCTCAACTACTGTCCCTTGTTAGCATAAAGCGGATCATCAAGCAGGGACTGCACCTCGTAGATGGAGCCTTTCAATTCTGCGTAGGGTTCCGGCATACGCACAGGTGCAGCGACCATACGTGGCTGATTCGTCGGCTCGCCACGGATAATCGTGTCATTGAAAGTCTCCCAATCCGGAATGCCCTTCAGGGGCCACGCATCTACAGCACAGTATTGGGCAAGCATCAAGCGACGCGGTTTGTCTGAAGTATTCGGGGCAGAGCCGTGCAGTGCCCGAACGTGATGGATCGTGATGCCACCCGCCTTCAACTCAACAGGTTCAGCACCTTCCGGTGTGAAATCGGGGTCAGTAACCGCACCAATAAAGGCACCGTCCTGGTGATGGTCTAACGTCGGTCCCTTGTGGGAGCCGGGAAGTATCATCAATGCGCCGTTCTCTACAGTCATATCGTCAATCACGACCCCGACTGCGAGCAGATCGTCGTTGGTGTGTGGGTAGAACGCCCAATCCTGATGCCATTCAACCGGACTTCCAAACTCCGGATACTTCATGTTCAATTTATGTCCATTATACCGCACCCCCGGTCCGATGAGTTGCTCTACGATATCCAAAATCTTGGGGTGCCGTAAGGCGTAATCGTAAACGACGTGGTGTACCCCCGGATTTTTGATACGCCGCACACGCGGGTTCGCCTGTGTATGTCCGGGTTCCAGGTCGAAGATGTCGGTATGTTCGGTAACCTCTCTCGATTTTTCGACGAATTCATCGGTGACGCGTTGGAGATCCGCGACCTCTTCTGCTGTTAACACTGCTTCAACACCCAGGTAACCCTTCTCGTCGTAAAAATCACGCTGTTCATGTGTGAGCATTTTTCCGTTCCTCCTAAGGAAGTAATGCTGTTATTATACATCAAAACGTTTTTTAATTATACCTTGCGGTTCAGTCAGGTGAATTGAACCAACGACGATCCTCTGTGTAGATCTAGGGGAAACGCCCAAGCAAAAACCCCTCCATTTCATTACGGGCTGCTGCTACCTATCATTTGCCCGTAAAATCAGTAATTAACAATTTCTTATAAATGTCCTCCACCATTTGGACATGCCTTTCAACACTGAACGCTTCTTCAGCGTATTTTCTTGCCCGCTGTCCCATACGTCCGCTTCGATCTGAATCTTTAGCCAGCTCGATAATCTTGTCCGCAATTTCCTCTATGGGATCTAATGGCACAATGTATCCCGTTTCACCATGAACAATCATTTCAGTCGTGCTGCCAACTGGGGTGCCAATGACAGGTTTGCCTACCGCCATCGCCTCCGCGATGACACTTCCCGCTGAAAGGGTGACGAGTAGATCGAGTTCCTGCATCGCCTTGGGCATATCGGTGCGGTGCCCTGTGAAGTGAACGAACGCCTGTATCCCATATTTGGCTACCAACTGGCGGACTTCATGCTCGTAGGTGCGGTGTTCTGCGGTATCCAGTGCGGCGCCGACGACGTGAAATCTAATCTCCTTGCAGTGTGCAACAACCCGAGCGGCGATCTCAACAAACGTTTTCTGACGTTTGAAGGGTTCAATCCTACCGACAATACCAACGACATATTTCGCCGAGTGAATGGGTTCAGAAGCCGGTTGAAAAGCCGATAAATTGACACAATTATGGACGACATCAATCTTTTTGGCATCAATCCCTGCTTGAATCAGCGGGACACTACTCTGCTCGGAGATAGCGATGATACTGTCCATCCGGTCGAATCTGTATTTTCGGACCTGTGTAGACGTAAGGAGATTCCGGACGTGCGAAACGACAGGGATTTTCAACTGTTTTCTAACCGACCATAGATACGGATTAAACCACGAATCCGAGGTATGGACTAAGTGTGCGCCGTGTGTCTCGGCAAGACGCACCAATTTTTTTGCGGCTCCGTATCTCGCTATTAACGATTTCACCTTACGCCACGGAGGTAGATCAAGAATCACTGTGGGCACATTGGCACGCCTCAAGTGTTCCACAAAAACACCGTCATCAGGACAAACAACGAGCGGACGATAGCGCGTTCGATCGATATTCTCAGCGAGATACGCGAGTTGCTTCTCACCGCCCCCGATGCTTGAACCGCAATGGCTGAGGTAAAGTATCGGAATCATCTTTCCAAGGATTCACCCGTCAAAACAGATGACATGCGTGCCTCCATAAACCTTAGACAGGGAAATCGAGATGCTGATCCCGGAAAACTTGGCTCACCGATCGGTGTTGATGGACTCTCAATATGGCTTGAGAGAGGAGTGGTGCGATAGAAAGCACCTTAACTTTCCCATCGAGTTGCTTTTCAGCAGGAACGGGGATCGTATTGGTGGTGACGACTTCGCGAATCGCTGGATGACTGAGCCGTTCCAATGCCGGACCGACCAATATAGGGTGTGCGATACACACATAAGCGGGTTCTGCCCCCGCCTCTGCCAAGGCGATGGCTTGTTGGCGAATCGTCCCGCCTGTTTGTATTTCATCGTCGGTAATAATTGGGGTTTTGCCTTCAACGTCTCCAACAAGCTCGACGAACTTAACGCCCTGTCCATCAACGCCGGTTCGCCGCTTGTGCATGATGGCTAACGGAAGTCCAAGAATATCTGCGTATTTTTCTGCTAATTTAGCGCGCCCTGCATCAGGGGCAACAATGACACCATTTTCAACCTGCTTCTCGCGAAAGTAATTCGTCAAGGTCGTTAAAGCGGTTAAGTGATCCATAGGAATATCAAAGAAGCCTTGTATCTGCGGCACGTGCAGATCAATCGCCATGACGCGACTGGCACCAGCAGTCGTCAAGAGATTCGCGACGAGTTTCGCACTGATCGGTTCGCGCCCGGTCGTTTTGTGATCTTGGCGTGAGTATCCAAAGTATGGAATAATGGCGGTAATCTGCCGGGCTGATGCGCGTTTCATGGCGTCAATCGTGATGAGCAGTTCCATCAGATTTTCGTTGGCAGGTTGACTCGTTGGCTGCACGACATAAATATCCGTGCCTCGGATACTTTCCTCAATCTGAACGCGAGTCTCCAGGTTGGGAAACGGTTCAATTGTAATTTTTCCGAGTTCAACACCCAAAATCGCAGCGATATCTTTCGCCAACGCCGGGTTCGCGCTGCCGGCGAATAGCCTGAAATCTTCGTTCACTTGCTGGTCAATCAGTGGGGACATGCCAAAATCTCCTTTTTTTAATTTATCGTCCTCTGGACTGCGCTCCAAATGTAAAGCAAAGATACATTATGCCATCTAAGAGATAATTTCATTACGCGACCGAACCGCAAGGAAAATTAGAAAAGTGATTCACCTGTCATCTCAGCGGGCTGATCTAAACCGAGAAGATGGAGCGTTGTGGGTGCAATGTCGGCAAGCCGTCCGCCCTCACGGAGTTGCTGTCCTTTGCGTTGATTATCAACAACGATGAGGTCTACATCGTATGTAGTATGTGCAGTATGAATACCACCGGTCTCTGGATCAACCATCTGCTCACAGTTCCCATGGTCGGCGGTGACAATGAGCGCACCATCCTTTTTAAGCACGGCATCAACGATTTTTCCGACCCCGACATCAACTGCCTCAACTGCTTTGATAGCGGCTGAGAGCGAACCGGTATGCCCCACCATGTCGCCGTTGGCGTAGTTGAGGATCATCAAATCGTATGTATCAGAATCGATGCGACGCAACATCTCTTCTGTCACACCCGGTGCGGACATCTCCGGTTTCTGATCGTAGGTCGTTACGTCACGTGGCGAGGCGATAATCTGCCGATCTTCGCCTTTGTAGGGTTCATCTCGGTAGTCGTTGAAAAAGAAGGTAACGTGTGGAAATTTCTCAGTTTCCGCGCATCGGAACTGCGTGAGTCCCATCTCGCTAACATAAGCACCCAGCGTATTCGGCATCTTGGGTGGTTTTTTGACAGCCGCTTCAACAGGCATCCCGCGTTCGTACTCGGTCATTGTGACAAATTTAACGTCAGGTTTGCAATTCCGTTTAAATCCCATCTGTCGCGTGATACCGTCTTTCCCTTCTGCTTGAAACGGGAATTCATCAAGACAAAAGGCTTTCGTGAGTTCTCTGGGTCGATCCCCACGAAAGTTATAGAAAATGACAGCATCTCCATTAGTGATACGCGGAAGTGGTTTACCATCGCTCCCAAGGACTACGGACGGACGGACGAATTCATCGCCTCTACGATTGGTGTCATCAGGGTTGTCATAATAGTCCCGATAGGCATCTGCAGCGGCAGCAACACGGTTGTCAGTTCCCTCGGTTAGGAGACGATATGCTACCTCAACCCGTTCCCACCGGTCATCCCGATCCATTGCGTAATAACGCCCGACAACGGAAGCTATCTGTCCAATGCCTATCTCCTTCAATTTCGCTTCAATCTGCTCACAGAATTGGATACCGAGGTCTGGTTGGCAGTCGCGTCCATCGCTGAAATTGTGAATTAAAACCTGGTCAGCTTCGAGTCCGTTCGCCTTGGCGAGTGTGAGGAGACCATAGAGATGTTCAAGTGAGCTGTGAACACCAGCGTCGCTTGCCAACCCCATGAGATGGAGATGTGTTCCGTGCTTTTTGGCATGAGCGATTGCGTCCAAAAGCACTTTATTCTGAGCAAACTCGCCGGAACGGATCATAGTGCTGATACGGAGGAGTTCTTGATTCACGATGCGTCCTGCCCCGATGTTCTGATGTCCGACTTCACTGTTGCCAATGACACCCGGGGGTAAACCGACATCTTCGCCGGAGGTATGGATTTGGACGTTCGGATAGTTCTGTCGCAGCCAGTCATCTACGGGTGTTTTTGCGAGATGAACGGCGTTCACGTGCTGAAATTCGGGATACGGATTATTGCCCCAGCCGTCTCGAATGATGAGAACGACGGGGCGTTTCTGCTGGGATGTCATGTAGATTCCTTCTTAAGTGCCGATGTATGTGAAATTCTGTCTTAAGCATGCTATACTATTTTATCAGGCGTTGAACATGACGCGTCTGTAGATGGCACGCAAGGGCAGCGTGCATTTAATTGAAGCGAGTGGTAGCATATCTTCAAGATGTTCAAAGGTATTGTGGATCCATTGGGAACCTTGGCGCCGGTAGTGTTCAACACGCACGTTGCTCTGTGAGACGAGGATATATTCTTTCAAAGATGCGATCTGCTTATAATGTTCAAATTTTTCACCGCGGTCAAACGCTGCGGTTGAAGGAGACAGCACTTCTACGACAAGAATCGGATTGAGGAGCGTATCAAAGGTGGCATCCTCAAAACGAGGTTCACCACAAACAACGATAACATCTGGATAGTAATAGGAGACTGTTGGGGCAGTCCGCACGCGCATATCACCGGCAAAGAGTTGACACCCACCTTCCATTAATTGGTTGCTAAGTTGGACTGTTATGTCTACCGTAATGCTATTATGGGCAAGACTCGCGCCAGACATAGCGACTATCTGTCCATTGTGGTATTCGTTTTTAAAGGGCTGCTTGCGTTCCCAAGTGAGATATTCCTCGGGGGTCAAATATGTCGGTGCCAGACGGGTTGACATGCGCGCCTCCGTAAATTCACTTTGGAGTTATCTGATTCCTGTCTTTAGTTTGCCCCATGTTGTGGCGAGTTTACCACGCGCTTCCACATCCTGTGGGGTTTCCATGACCTTTTGGATGTCGGCTTCGCTCAAGGTTTTCTCATAGAGTCGGACTTCATCAATTTTACCCGGGAAGTGGTCGGTGGCGTTGCCGAGATCATCGCCCCCAATCCAGAGTTCTAAACCGGACGGAGCAATTGGAACATTGTTAGCAGCTTCGCCTTCGAGTTCGCCGTTTATGTAAACCTTCATCGTCTTTCCATCGAACGTCCCTGCGAAGTGATACCACTCGCCCACTTTCCAATCGGTTGTTGTGGATTGTGCGAAGGTATTGTTCGGTTTGACGAGAAAGTCGATACTATTTTTGTCGCCGAAGTCGAAGATGACGAAGATGGAGTTATTTTTACTCATTAAGCGGTGCCCGGTGAGGTCATCGTCTGGACTGAACCATGTCATGAGGGTGATATTTTCCTCGATTGCGAAGGCGGGATCGTCTGCGACGATGACATGATCGTCTACACCGTTAAATTCGAGTCCGGTGCCAAATTTTCCTTCAACCCATTTCGGCTTACCGTGAAATTCCCCATCATGCCCGTTGCCTGTCACGTCTATGGCTTCTTTGCCTTTGCCTTCATCAAAGGGCCAGTAAGCGACGAGTCCGTCTTCTGCGACGTTGGCGATACTGAGGTTGGTAATAATGAGGAGTGAGAATAGCAGTGACAATACAAAGATAACTTTTGGCATTACAACTTCTCCTATGCAAGCGCAAAATTTTGGATTTGTATCTTGGAGATTTGTTACCATTGTAACACATTTTTGCAAAGGAAGTGTAAAAAAAATTAAGATTTGATAGGAAAATTCGATGGGCGAACGAAACGCGTTAATTGTCTGAATGCACGTCGCATTTGGGCGAGTACGCCGCAAATCTCGGATTATCACGGATGACGTGGATTTCGCGGATAAGAGAAAGTGTTTCGTCTTAAAATTCATATCAGCTGCACAATCTGCTTAACTTGCGATTTCGGCGAAAAAATATGCTTCGCATTTATAGTAAAACCCGTAATTACCTTTACACTTTTTTGCATCGGCGAGGTTAGGAAACCTCGCCTACCGGGGGCAGAAGTGTAAACTTATTTTCAAAATCTACTATAACATTTCGTGCTTATGGCACTAAGTGTTCTCAAGACGCATATCTTCTATCGCTCTTTCAAGTTGTTCTACTGAACGGATTAGGGATGGAATTTATGGATTGAATCAGGACATTTGTCAATGTTGATGTTCCTCATAAACAGGTCTTAAGAAGTCAGCACCCGCCTTTCCGAATCGATCACAAATTTTATTGGCAATATCCTTATGCCCCTTTTTGTATAAGATCCGGATGGTTTCTTCAACCTCGTTCTTTTGCGTCTGTCCCAAGAACCACATTTCACCCTCAGGAATTTCCAAATAAATTCTCCCGACTTCCTCGGGTGTTATCAAGACATGCCTCCCCAAGGCTTTAATAACGTTTGATAAAGTAAGAGCATACCCTGGAAGTTTGTCAATATACCTTATAGATGCTTTCACCCACCCTAGTAGTGCATCAAGATTGAGTTTATGATAAGTAGGTCGGGTAGAGCGTCATCGAAACCCGACATCTTCAGGAAACCCCACTCTCAAACTCAAAGTTGAACGACTACTAGTACTAAAGTTTGGAGCCGCTAAGATTAATGCAATTTGTTTTGGTTGGGCAAAACCTTTTCCATCAAGTAGCTTAAATATTTTCTTAGTATCCTTTTTTGTTGGCAGAAGATCTTTTAAGCCACTATCAATTTCTTTAGCGAGATGTCCTAAGAGACTTGCCGCAGTTTGCAAGTTTCCATCATGCAGGATTTTGAGTCCATCCAGATAGAAAGCTGCTATTTCCGCTCCAATACTTCCCAGGTTCCGATGAATATCATGTTGCCGTACGTCTAATTTCAGCACACGGGTCGTAACTTCACTTGGGATTCGCGACAAGTCCCGATCTTCGCTAAACCCATCGTTCATTCTTCTTCACATCCTTCGCTCCAAATTCAATAATCACATATTAACACATTCCAGGGCAAATATCAAACCACTTTGCCAGACAGCTTAATCCAGTAGTAGCGAATTACCCTTTGCCTTCAAGACCCCATGTTCAATCATCTCACCTATAACTTTCTCAACTTTTTGTCGCATATTTCCGCTGGCGGTTTTAAAGCCGAACAACTTGCAAGCCTCGCGGGTTAAATCGTCCCGCTCTATCCCCAAAGCGTCCGATACAACTTGTTTGATGGCTATCTGTAACTCTTCAGGTGCGATGAGTTCCAATTTTCGTGAGGCATTCGGGAGTCCGCTCCGGTCTCGCACGAGGACTTGATCTTGCTCTATCCAATAGAGAAACTTTCCCTGGATCTGAATACTTTTAGAACGCGCAGCCTGATGCGCAGCGATTCCAACCGTGTTTCGAATGCGATTGCCGATCCGACTTATCCCAACAGCATTTGTGATACGCCTCGTAACTTCGTCAATATGCACCGGACTTTCAATTTCAACAACTCGCTGAACCCATTTTGCCATTGTATATAATGGAACAGTATGTAAATCACGCCCATGAGTTGAAATGATAGGTTCAGCGACTTTGTACTTTTCGGACCGAGAGTTTAACTTCGGGGTCGGATCGACAGTTGTTTCAACTTCTGACTTTGGTTCTTCCCCGCCTTCATTGGAATAAGGAATGCTGTTTTCAGAAGTAGGAACATGTGGAGAAGTAATGTGTGTCTTAGCTGCTTCGATCGCTTCAACTACCTTTCTGAGCTCCTTGTTTGGGGCTCTAAACCAATCGGTGCTCCAGATACGATGAATACACCAACCGAGTCCTTCAAGTACTTGCTGCCTTAGTCGATCTCTGTCTCGGGCTGATTGCGCACTATGATAAGTTGCTCCGTCGCACTCAATACCCAACAGATAACGTCCTGGGCGTTCTGAATCTTTGATACCAAGGTCAATGAAATAACCGGCAGAACCGATTTGATGATCAATTTCATAGCCGCATCCACATAGAGCATCTGCCACCTCCACTTCAAATGGCGAATCCGCCTCCCGGCCAGTTGGTACCGCGATATCAGTTTTGCCTGTCTGTGCATATTTGAGGTAACGTTTGAGTGCTACGATGCCGCGGGCGTTGGTACGACCAAGGTCAATATCATCAGCAGTCAAATTGGTGAACACTTCACAACGTCTGCGAGCTCGCGTAATCAATACGTTCAACCGTCGCTCTCCGCCATCTTGATTAAGGGGACCGAAGTTCATTGTGAGTTTGCCATCAGCAGTGTGCCCATAGCCAATGCTAATGAAAATGACATCACGCTCATCTCCTTGAACGTTTTCCAAATTTTTGACAAAAAACGGTTCTTCAGGATGATCATTAAAGAATGTTTTTTCGTATAATGGATTTTCTCGTCGTAGGAGTTCAAGTTGATCTTGAACTGCTTGCATTTGGGATGTACTAAACGTCGCCACGCCGAGTGTCAAATTGGGACGTGAACGTGCGTGTTCCATAATTTTATCTGCCACTATTCGGGCTTCTTCAGGGTTGCTCCTACTGCCACCACGGTCATAAGCAGTATCAGTTAGAAGGTGATAAACCAAACCGACTTCTTCCTTCGCGACATCAGGGCTTGGAAAGAGTTGGAGTCTATTTTCGTAGAATTCGATGTTAGAGACGGTAATTAGTGATTCATGTCGACTGCGATAGTGCCATCGTAACATGCGTTCCGGCGCATTCTGGGCTCTAAACAGTCCCAAAATGCTCTCCGTATCACCAATTAGGTTTTCCTCCGTGTTTTCGGCATTATCTCCTATGTGTTTATCAAAGAAATCGGTTGGCGGAAGTTGACAACTATCCCCAACGACAATTGTTTGTTCGCCCCGAATAATCGCTCCGAAAGCGTCAACAGGTTTAACTTGGCTGGCCTCGTCAAAAATCACCCAATCAAAGTCAATACTGTTAGGGGGTAGGAACTTCGCTACTGAGAGCGGACTCATCATGAATACGGGCTTAATTGCTTGTACCGCATTGCCTGCCTTGCTTATCAATCCGCGAATTGGCAGATGCCTCCGCTTTTTTTCAAATTCACGCCTGAGCAGCCCCAACTGTCCACTGGAGGTTTCGGAGCGAGGCAAGTGTTCCCAATGTTTATATGCCACTTTGGCTTTATTATATTCAAGTGAACTACGGTCTAATTTCTTGAATTTTCGACGATATTTTGATGGACATCGCTACTAAATTTTGCAAGAATTGGGCGTTCCCGAATTGCTGTTTCAACGCAGGCACTGTACCAAGTCCGCTTGAGTACATCTGATAAAAACTCACTGGCTTCCGCCCAATCGTTTGCGACCTCTACAATTTCAGCGAAGTCGCTATCTTTTAAAACTTCTACCAAGTGGTTGTAGGTGACGATCTCTTGAAGTTTTTCTGATTCGTGTTCCCAACGCTCCAGAACTTGCGCTTGCTTTGTGAGAGGAAGTGATCTCAACCCATTATCGCCTCTGGCAAACACTGTTTCGTCCAATTGAATCTTATTAATCACAGTCTGAAGAAGATGTGGATAGTTGCTCTGATGTTCCTCAACCGTTGTCACCAGTGACTTAAGTGTCCCCAAATCTGGGTTTGATGCAAGATACACAATCAACGCTTCCGGCAACTCATTATCCTCTACCGACTTATAGAGTGCTGAAAGATATTGGACGATCCTTCGCAGTTGAGGCCAGCTTGATGCCTTCCCCTTCCAAAGCGTCCCAAATAGTTCTTGTCCGAGTCCTTCTATCTTTTCAAAATACGGCAGTTCGCGTTGCCCTTCAAGAATCGCATCAACCATACGGAGTTGCGCATCTTGAATTTTGGGCAGTTGTTGTGAGCATAAGCCTGCAAGTTCATTGTGAGCACGTCGATATTTCCCCGAAAATACGCGCCACCTCTTACTTCCATAAACCGCCAATATCTGCCGAATCTCCAGAACATTTTGTTTCCAGGCTTCAGGGATAAGAATATGGTCGTGTGTGCTATGGAGTTCACTCAACCGTTCTCCTGCATTTAATCCTATTTCTAAATCGCTACTATGTGTTCTCCATTCTGTTGATTTCACAGAAGTCCCTGCCAAGTTCGGAGCGGCTAAGGCACGGTGTGCCGCACGAATGAGACTTTCAACAGTCTCACACGTATCCGGTGGCTTGAGTTTAAGGTGTTCTGCAAGTTGAGCAGATGAATTTTTGAGTGCTATAACTGCTTCTTTCGCTTCTACCGCCGACCTTTCTAGCGATTCTCTGTCAGCCGGAAGAAAGTGCTTGCAAAGGCTGCCCCAAAACGGATGCTTTGTTGGTACTCCCATCTGCTTAAGATGCACCTGTAAGCTTTCTGTCCGTTCCAACCCTTCTTTAAATTCAGATACCGAATGTTGAAATTTATGAGAATCCAAATCTGGAGTTTTCACATCTAAAAGGCGACGTTCCACGGCTAAAATTTCTCCATATCCCTGATAAGGAGTAATCCCGCTTTCGCCAATTGGCGTGTTAATTGCCTCACAGTACCTGTTTAACTCGTCGCGGTTACTGAGTAGGGCCTTTACATCCTGTTCAGAATTTGTTGGTTCAACAAGATCAAGAACTCGCCTTAGCTCATCAACCACTGCTTTTTTGCTCATCTTATGGCTATGTAGTTCCAGACAAGCATCTCCAAGTCCTACCTTGTCAAGGTTGCGCTTGACTACCTCCAAAGCTGCCATCTTTTCTGCCACAAACAGTACGTGTTTTTTCTTTGCGACAGCTTCTGCAATCAGGTTGGTAATGGTTTGGGATTTTCCAGTCCCCGGCGGACCTTGGATAATAAGATTTCGTCCTTGACTCACATCGTGAATAGCCAATGCTTGCGAACTGTCCGCATCAACTACATGATATGTATTAGCAGGTATCAGGTGTTTGTCAACATTGGGGACGCTATCGTCAATGGATGGTTTTGGTTCTCGAAATCCATTTACTAAGACTGATCGCAGTATAGGATGTTCAGTTAAGACATTATCAGACCAATTTTTAGCATCTAAATCGCAGTACATCAGAAACTTAGCAAACGAGAAAAAGCCCAGTGCAATCGCAGAGGCATCAACCGACCACCGATCAAAACCATTAATCGACTCACTTACGGCTTGAAAATAATTCTGAATGTTGGACTGGTCAAGGCCATCCGCTTCGGGAAGATCCGGTAATTGGATACTAAACTCGGTTTTGAGTTTCTCCTGAAGGGAAAGATTCGTTCCAATATCTTCCTCTGTGTATTGAACACGGAAACTGGCGCGTACACTGGTCCGATGGATCTCCACAGGGACCAAAATTAGTGGAGCACGGTGCAGTATCTCACTTGATTCAGATTCATACCATTCAAGTATACCCAACGCAAGATAGAGTGTAGTCATCCCTTGCTCTTCAATAGCCGTTCGCGCCGTATAATAGGTATTCAACAAACGCCTCTGAAGCTCTGTTGATAAATGGTTTGTTTGAAGCTTGCTATCGGTATACCGCGTCGGATCATTTTCCACCTCATCATCTTCAAAGAAAAAAAGGGCATCTTCGTCAGATTCACGCTTTGGTAGGAAAGACATCGCCTTCCTATCTTGTACAAGAATTTGATAAATATCCGGCGGAGATTCATCAATAACTTCAATCCCTCGTGCTTTGAGAAGTTTGTAGTTAATCAGCGGATTACGCAAACCCAAGTCAAGGAGTTCAGATCGCGCCTCGTTTAATTTTTTTTCTATAGAATCCATCTCATCCACTTCGTAATTTGATTGTTAAGTTAACCTTTGTCAATTAATCTAAAAAGACTTTCAACACATATAAGCATATCAAAAAATCTACTCTAAATCAAGCCTTTTAGGAATTTCAGTCAGAGCCATTCGACCCTTTGGAAAATACTCTAATTCCGAATCAGTTTTGGATAACAGATATTTACAAATCCGCGTTACCCGCGTCGCCCGGGTCATCAGCGATTCAGACAACTAAAAGTTGAATGCCTCTGTAAGTTCGGTCGCGCGAGGGAGGATAGTGAAAATAGCAAGGTAATGATATACTAAACGCTGCGCTCAATGGACCAGTGGCGATCCGTGCTTTGGACGACAGCAGCACTCGGCAGGCCCATCTGTGCTAACATCTCATTGACTTCGGCGATGGTGAACGCGGCGAGGAAGGAGTCGTAGTAGAGTTTCTGTTGGTAAGGGGTATCGTCAGCGGCATACAAGTCTACAAAGGCTTGCGCATCTGCGGGTGTTTCAGGACGGATGAGATCGCGGATGAGAACTGTTCCTTGCGGGCGGGCAACTCGCCCCATCTCTTTGAGTGCGCTCATCGCGTCGTGGATGTGATGCACAATGCTGTTGGAGATGAGTCCGTCAAAGGTGTTGTCGGGGTAAGGTAGGGTTTTGGCATCGACGCATTCAAGGGTTATCCGATCGGTGAGACCGGCATCTGCGACGTGACGCTTCGCTATCTTTAGCATCTCTTCGGACAGATCGATGGCGGTGATGTGGATATCGGGACAATGTTGGGCGAGGAGGATGGGAATCTGCGCGGGACCGGTGCCGACATCCAGAAAATGTCCAGTGCTCGCACCGAGCGCGACAACGCGATCTACAAAAGCCTGGTCAACCTCACCGTGCTCCATCGCATCGTAGGCTTCGGCGGCTTCCGCTGTATCCATGACTTCTGGTTCTACAATTCGTCTCATTACGTTGGGTCTTTCTCGGATGTGCTGGTAGCAGCACAATTTATTCTGCTTCGCGACGGGCAATGAATTGCCCTACTACGAACCCAATTCTCTCCAATCGCAAAATTGACCAAGCACTAAGAATATTCCCTCGAATCCTGTAAATCCTCGAACCCTGACAATTTTGGTTCAGACACTAATTTTGCAACAGTCCATGCATTTTCGCGAATTTGATCGGGTTGAAATTGCGTGTACATGCCGACCGCCATCGCGTCCGTGGGCTTGATATTCTCAAGCGCGAGTTGAAAGGCATCACGCGGCTCGTTGCGACCGGCGGCTAATACCTTTATGGCGATTATCGGTATCGGTATTGCCTGTATCGCGGCGAACGCGGCATAGCGATCGTCTGGCAGATAGAGCTCCCTGTGTTTCGTATGATTATACAATGCACAAACATAAAAGTCAACATCATACCCTTCAGTGTAGCAGTACTTGAGGACCTGTGGATCGTGCGTGCCGAGTCCGGCTGCATAACCGAGGTCGCGGATACGTTTGAGTCCGTCGCGTAAGGAACCGAGTCGTCCTTCTGAATATAATTTATCGGTTGTGCCGCCGTGATGGTAGATAGCAATCGGTCTATAGCGTGCAATAATCTGTAGGTAGTCGTCGAGGTTGGCGTATTCTGTATCTTTCGGTGTCTGAGCGATCCACTGAATGGTGCCGCCTGCGTTCCAGTATTCGTTGAGTGTCCGCATGATGTGCCTATCGGCGCGAGCGAGGACGGTGTTAATGCCGTTCTCCTCTGCTTGCCGGAGGTCTGCCATAATTTGGTGCGTCGTATAGTAATCCTCCATGGCTTTCGATGCCGCTGGAGAATGGTGCGAAATGCCGCTATAGGGGTTACCACCAATGATGAGTCGTGTGATACGATGTGATGCGATAGAAATTGTCGGTATTTTCATTGTTTATTTTCTGAAGCCTTATTTTTCTTGAGAGACGCGTTTCTACTTCCACTTAAATTCACTTGCGAGGTCATGATTCTTTTTTATGTCGGTTTTGGAGATTATACCGTTTGGACGTGTATAAAACGTAAGTTGGTAGGTATAACCGGTGGATATGTATGTTCCACTTACTTTCCGCATACCGCGGGAGTGGATCGGATGCCCTTGTTGGCGTTGGGATCCCAATATACGGCTTTCTTGCTTGGGTAAGAAACCGTGGACAGGAATTTGCCAGATATAGGTTTGCCAACCTGTTCCGTCATCGTTGACTTCGCCCGGCGATCCCCATTTCTGAATAGCCTTTGAGATGTGTATGCCTCTCCATCTGCCTATAGTTTGCTGCATTTTTTCCTCTGACGAGAGTTCTAAGGTAGAGACATGTGGCCTATCCCTTAAATGTGCTGGTGCTGTACATCCTGCCACTAAAATACCTGCGATAAACACTAAGTATAAAGGGAGCGCAAATCTGTTCATTTTTAAAAAAGTCTGCTGGAAAATTTGGATCCCACAATGAACACCTCTGCCTTAATATTGTCAAGTAAATAGCAATTTCTATGCCAATTTGAAACAGTGAAAAAACAGGAGATATTACGGATTTAGTGAGTTTGAAACGTATGCTGACTGCACGAAACGGGGCAAACAAGAAGATACTTGCACGGATTTGTGCAGATACGGGGATAGGAAGGGTTGACCAGGGCGCGGGCGTGTTGTGCGAAAATGGTTCGCGCATGTAGCCTGAAACGAAGTGGAAGGCGGGTCTACGGAAAAGCCCATCATCACATAGACCCGCCTGAACGAACCGCAAGGTATAATTAAAAAATGGCGATCGGATTGCCGGGGGAACCCGTCGCCCCTTTGAGACGTAGCGGTGCGAAACAGAAGGCGAATTCGTAAACCTTCGCCGCCGCTAACTCCTCTGTGATTATGTTCTCAAGGTTGTAAATTCCGTGTTTAACGAGAAACAGCTGATGCACTGGAAAGGCAAGGGTTTCATCGGGATTCGGGACAACTTCGATTCCCCAGTTATCGGCACATAACATCACAATCTTCTGATCGACGAGGTATTGTCCCGCCTCCAATCTGATACCGGGCTCTGTGGCACCGTAGCGATCGTTATCCGTCATCCAGAACTTCCCCCAACCCGTGCGGTTGCCGTGAGGGCAAGTATACCGAAGATAAACCGAAACAAAATAAAAATCTTGTATTTTTTCGGTTTTTTGAACATAATTACCTCCTATGGCTTTCACTTCAATTGCCTTAATTCTACTGTCAGCATTTTGCCATGCTTTATGGAATTTCTACGGTAAATCCAGCAGAGATACACGCATCCTCTTTTTCTGGTGTGGATTTTACACCATAGTCATAGCCTTTATTGCCTTTGGCATTAAGCAACCGGTAGTCCCGAAACCGGTATGGGGCTATATTGTTGCCTCCGCCTTTGTTCATCTGTTATATAAGCTGTTTTTGACGCACGCGTATACCGTTGGTGAGATCTCATTCATCTATCCGATTGCGCGTGCTGCCCCAGCTTTCCTACCGCTCTTCGCCTTTCTTTTTTTGAAGGAACGCATTTCCGTGCCAGGTTTGATAGGCATTCTCTGTGTGATGGCTTCCATACTGCTCTACCAACAACGCGAAGCACGTATACAATTCAAAGCGTTCTTTCGCTTCCTACGCCAACATGATGCCCTCTGGGCTTACGCCACCCTCGCCAGCGTCATTGGGTACTCACTCATAGACAAACAGGGGATGCTTGAATTTCATCGCTACTCAACAGAGGCTCCTTTGTGGCGAGCCGTGACCTACTATTTAATGGAGAACAGTATCTCGCAAGTTTTCTACGGGTTGTCCTGCCTCGTTCGGTTTCCGCGCCAGCAGATTCTCGAGATTGGACGCACGGAATGGAAGCGGAGCCTTGCTGTTGTGAGTCTTTCGCTGATCTCTTATTCGCTCATCCTCTACGTCTTAATGACAGAGAAGGTCAGCTACGTGACTGCGGTTCGGCAGTGCTCTGTCATTTTCGTTGTTCTGCTCGGTGGATACGCCTTGAAAGAAACCTATACAAAACGCCGCTTGATCGCAGCCGTGATGATGGTACTCGGCATCTTCTTGATTGCCAATTTTTAATTTTTCCTTGCGGTTAAACGACGTGCGTTAAAACTTTACCGTCGTTTCTCAAATCCGCCTGCGCCGGTGTTGCAGGCTACAATGCTGGTTAATTTTTAACACCAAAATCCTCAAATCCATCCGAGACATAACCAGAAACCTGCAAGGACAACGGACACAGCAGCCCAAGCTTACAGAATTAAAAAACTTCAACCGAAGGAGACCCCCAATTTGACGCTCCGTTCGGGGTGATTGTCCATCTCTATGTAGGCTTCAACTGAATCTTCAAACGGCACCACTGGATCAACGACAGCTTCACAGTCAAATCGTCCTGCAGCAAGCCACTTCCAACAGGTATCAATAATCCGCTTGAAATTCCAACGCGGATGATCGCGATTCGGATCGCTGTTGGCGCGTGCGAAGATGATGTTCGGAATATTGACGTGTGCGACAGCACCGAGGTCAAGCCCACCCGTACACGCTTTCGCGCGTCCCGCATAGACGATTGTTCCCTCAAAAGTGACGCTGCGAAGGGCATCATCGAGTGCCTCGTAGATTGCGCTGGTTTCTACAGCCACATCAACACCAAGTCCACCGGTCGCTTCTTTGAGTACCTCCGCAACATTAGAGGCAGTCGGGTCAATGACAAGTTCCGCCCCCGTCTTTTCAGCGACTTTCCGCCGTCTTTCAATCGGGTCCACGGCAGCGACGAAATCAGCCCCCGCGATCCGCGCCATTTGCACCGTCATCAACCCAATCGCACCCAGCCCAAAGACAGCGACCCGTTCACCAACACGCACTTTTCCATCACGAATCGCGGACATAGCGAAATGCGCTGGATCGTAGCAGACCGCCTCTTTCCACGTCATTCGCTCGGGCATCTTGAGGACCCTGTCTGCAGGCCATGTGTGTGTCTCCTTGAGATGCCCATGGTTCGCGACGCGCTCTCCAATCTCGAAACCCTCAACGTCGTCGCCAATTTCAACAATTTTTCCGACACACATATTCCCAAGTCTCAGAGGAAAACTTGGGTTGTTGTATCCGTAGTAGGCTGTCAGCTCGGTACCGCGCTTGGGTGCCCCGAATTCGACTTGAACCCGAACACTATCCGCGGGGACGGGACCCTCCTCATATTCTCTCAAAACGGGTTGCCGCGGGGCAACCGCGATTAATTCTTTTGGCATGCTTGTCTCCTTAAAGTGGTAGGCACACAAAGAGCGTCAACCACTACTTTGCCAAGTTTCATATTACAAGTGATCCTGTTTGTAGTAGGGAAACCCTGCGCAAGTCGCGTGTGGACTTGCGGGACAATGCCCGTTGTTAACGTGCGATAAATCGCACTACTACGAACCTATCCTAAAGCTCAAAATAGATAGAGTAACGTGAGTTTGATAATTAATTTCCCAATTTTTTGAATAAAGAGAACCCTTTTG
>VXPE01000005.1:56878-87733 GCA_009839745.1 Candidatus Poribacteria bacterium | reverse complement strand
AGTCAACGATTTACCCGTGCTTTTCTAAAGACTAAACTTTTATCAAACTCACGTTGTGTAATAAGTTTTGATAAATTTCCTGTCCACAATCAAACGTTGAAACACGATTCCCGCGAGTTCATGGACGTGCTCCAACCCTCTGTCAACAAGTCGCTGTGCTGTATTTCGTAAGAGCCACAGGACTCTTCCTACCAGTCTATCATCAGTTGCCAACGCAAGGATGAGTTGATAGGCAACGTCGAAGATAGGGCGATAATTGACCTGTTGAATTCTGTCCCAAGCTTCTAAAACGTTGTCAACATTCAATCGTTCTTCCATGCCTCGGAGTTGCCTGAGTGAGAGCACACCTTCCATATCGTCTGTCCCTGCAAGCGAACTTTGAAAGACGAAAGCGTTTGTAATAATTAACATCGCCATCCGTGAGGTTTGCTCACACGCTTCTTGGTGAAGAATTTCTTCAAGCTGCCGCCCAATTCCTGGACGTTCATGTATCGCAGCTTCTAACAGGATCGCAGTCTCATTCACACCATATTCTAAATCATAAGCTGCTCTGGCAACCTTGGAAATTGGAATAGCACCGATACGAATAGCAGTCGCGATGTCTATGAGATTTCCTCTAATCCAACCTTTATTTGGAAAGCGATGGATATCCCCAAGAGTATCACCACTAAGTAGAACATAATGAAGATCGTTGGCATCGCGGAGAGCATCCTCTAAGTCGCGATGTGATATACACCGAAACCAATATGGCAATCGCAGAGCCATTACAGTAGTCACGCGTTCGTATGATATGAGTTGTCTGCCCAAGTGTTCTCGTGCTTGTGCTTCTCCACTAAGGTTTGGAGCATTGGGCTCGTCTACTTTCACTTCTATGACGACAGAGTCACGACCCGATTCTGTAACTGTCAGGTCAGGTCGCTGGTTCTCACGGAGGAACGTCTGTGTATTCTGTGATTCTATGTTCCACGTGCTCCGCATCGCCTCGAGTATATCTACAATTTTGGCTGTAATAATGTCTTCGTGCAGCATGTTATACTTATGAAATCCTGTTTAAATCAAATCGGAATCATGCTCCAGATTGTTGACTCACCAGAGAGTATATTTATCCAATTATATACCCATTAACACAATCTGTCAAATCCCAATTGGAATATGTTACACTAATTCACAGTCTCAATAGCCAGGGTAGCAGCAACAGAGCGTCTTCCAATACACCTTTACAATAAGGTTATTTAGGCAATTTGTTACTCTCCTTACACATCATCCCTATTTTAGATTTAAGGTTATAGCCAGTGAATGACCTGCAAATTAAACTAATTATCAAATCTTCCGCTACAAAACCCAATCCTTTAGGTTTGGGATGTAGTAGCGGCGAATCATTTGACATATCTAAAAACTAATATTTTTTACAAATTGACTTGATAATACCTATTCTTTATGCTATAATAAATAGTATGAATATTGCTAACACTGACCACAAATACATTTCAACAGAAACAACGACATATGCTTGTGAATACCATATTATTTGGTGTACGAAATATCGTCGTTCTGTTCTGTCTCCCGAAATCCAAGAGCGGTTAAAAGTATTGATTTTTGAACAACAAGAGGCATATCAGTATGTTGTAAGAGAAGTTGACAGTATGCCCGATCATATACATTTACTTGTGAGTATCCCACCTAATATTTCGGTTACAAGTGTAATCGGTAAAATCAAAGGGTATACAGCCAAAGTGCTACGCAATGAGTTTCCTACACTCACACGAAGATTACCCTGTCTATGGACGCGTTCAAAGTTCGTTGGAAGTGTTGGCAGCGTGACACTTGAAGCTCTAAAGCAATATATTGAGAATCAAAAAGGTGTGTAATGAAATCCGTTAGAACACAACGTCTCAAAATAGAATCGCAATCCATATTCTCTGAAATCAATACAGCATCTGCCGCTGTTTGGAATCAGTGTTGTGATCTCATGACAATGTATCAATGGCACAGAGGTTACCTACATGCACACCATGACTTCTACATCGGTAAGGATTGCGAAGGGTGGATAGACAAAAAACTTTCAAAATCACACCCATTGCATTCTCAAAGCAGACAAGCCGTCCGCGAATCCTATTTCAAGTCTTGGAAGTCCTATGCTGTTCTCAAAAAGACCGGTGGTATTCAAAAGCCGAAACCTCCAAATAAACGAAAAACCTATCGGACAACCCGCTGGAAGACATCTGCTATCACGTTTGTAGAAGGCAGCCTGTTTGGAAAACGGCTACACCTCTCTATGGGCAAAGATAGACCTGTATTAGATATTCCGCTCCCGAGTTCTTTTAATCTGTCAAATTCTCACCACATTGCTACGATTGATCTCGTCTATCACCATGGACACTGGGAGCTTCATTTCACCTACAATCAATCTATAGAACCTCCCGAAAGGAATAGCGGTGTCGTTGGTGTTGATATTGGCGAAATACACCCGATTGTGAGTCACGACGGACAGCACACCGAAATCTATAATGGACGGTATATCCGCTCGCTATACCGACACAGAAACAAAGTGCTTGCTGAGTTCAATCAGGCTATCAGTCGCTGTAAACGCCACTCTAAACGCTGGTGGAAACTCATACGCCGCAAGTGGAAACGTATCCGAAAGATTGACGCTCAAATCAAGGACGCTCTCCACAAACATACCACAAAGTTTATTTCTCTCTGCCAAGAAAGGGGTATCGGCACGATTGTCCTTGGAGACCTCACCGGTATCCGAAAAAACATTGACTATGGCAAACGTGCTAACCAGAAACTTCACCAGTGGGCTTTTGGTAAAGTGACAGAGTTGATTACCTACAAAGCAAAATGTGTGGGTATCACTGTCAAACAAATAGACGAGGCATATACCTCCCAAACTTGCCCGCAATGTGGCAACCGAAAGAAACCTACAAACCGAAACTACACTTGTCCCTGTGGATTCAAATATCACCGAGATGGTGTAGGAGCAATCAACATTCGTCAAAAGTATCTCGGACACTTCGGTGTCCCCGTAGTGGCGGAAATGGGTGTTACCCGGATGACACCGCCCTTGGGCTTTCGACTGAAAGTCCCTGTTGCCTCGTCTTAAACACGAGGAATGTTTCTACAAGGAACAAAAGAACCCCAACGCCTTAGGCTTCGGAGTCTGTCAGTGCACAAGTGCCTGTTGTGCTACGGCGCGTCCGCGTTCCGTCAGCGTTAACTGCGTTTCTTCTTGAGAGACGCACTGGTTATTCAAGGCATATTTTACGACTTGGCTTGCGAAAGAAGGATCCCAACGGAGATGCTCGTGGAGGTGTGCTACCTCTGACTCAGCTTCAGCCTCCGGGAGTCCCTCGTGATTAAAGAGATGAATGACTAACATCGTTTGGGCAAACTCCCATTTTTGGCGTGTCCGCCTCCGCGCGATGGCAATAAGTCCACGGTTCGGAACCGCTAAAAAAATTAGTCCGAACACGACGAGCGTCATTGTCGCAATCGCCCCCGCAATAGAAACATCAAAGAGATACGCGAGCCAATAGCCACTTACAGCGTTCACACTCCCAATAACCGCACTCAGGATGAGCATCAACGAAAGCCTGTTTGTGATGAGATACGCCGTAGCAGGCGGTCCAGCGATGAGCGCAACAACCAATATCGAACCAACCGCATCAAACGCTCCCACGGTTGTAACGGATACCAATGTCATCAGTCCATAGTGAATCAAGGTAGGTGCGAACCCCAACGTAGCGGCTAAACTTGCGTCAAAGGTCGCTAACTTCAATTCTTTGTAAAATAGCAGAATAAAGGTAAGGTTCAGCAGCAGGATCGTGCCCATTACATATACAGATACGGGACCCACATCGTATCCGAAAATATCTAATCGGTTAAGCGGGGCATAAGCGAGTTCACCCAGGAGGACGGCATCCATATCCAAGTGAACATTGCCCGCAAATCGAGAAATCAGGATCACCCCGATGCTGAAAAGGGCGGGGAAGGTCAATCCAATAGCGGCATCCTCTTTCACGAGTTTCGTCCGTTGCAGCAATTCAACGAAAACAACGGTGAGCACCCCTGTTCCCGCAGCGGCGAGAATCAGGAGCGGCGAGGACAAACTTTCTGTGAGAAAAAAGGCGAGGACGATGCCGGGGAGAATTGCGTGGCTAATGGCATCGCTCATCAAAGTCATCCGCCTCAGTACTAAGAACACACCCGGCAAGGCACATGCCACTGCTGTGACAATCGCAATGAATTGGATATCAAGATGCTCTTGTATCATTCTTCTAATGTTCCTTGCGGTGCGGGTGCCTTCTACTGCTCCTCGCTCTGGAAAAGTTGCCTCCCAAGCATCTTGAGGTTACGTTTGTTTCGTTGATACCGAAGCGAGTTCCATAACAGTCCACGATTCGGAGCAAGAACGATCGAGAATCCCACCACAACCGTTGCACACAACACAATCGTTGGACCGGTCGGGATGCGTGAAGCACTACTACTGATAATCGTCCCACTCACACCGGCGAGTGCCCCAAAGCATGCTGCGAGCAACATCATCACACTCAGTTTATCCGTCCACTGCCGAGCGGCGACTGCTGGCGCGACCAACATCGCACTCATCAGGACAGCACCGACGGCTTGCAAACCGAGCACGATTGCTATAACGAGAAGACTCGTCAACAGAATGTCAAGTGCACGAATCGGAAACCCAAGCGATGCAGCGAAACCTTCATCGAAAATCAGCAACTTCAACTCTTTCCAAAAGACAAGCATGATGACGATTGCAATGCCTCCGAGTATCCCTATTGTTAAAACATCGCTCTCCAGAATTGTAGCGGCTTGTCCGAAAAGAAACGTATCTAACCCTGCTTGATTCGCATTACCGGTCCGCTGAATGAGTGTATGTAGCACTAAACCGAACCCGAAAAAAGTGGAGAGTATGATCCCAAGCGCGCTATCGTATTTAATACGCGTCAACCTCACGATACTCAAAATGAAGAGCGTGCCGAGCCACCCGGCAACTGCTGCACCGAGAACCAAAATCAGAGGCGTTTTGCTTCCCGTCAGCAGAAATGCGATTGCAATACCCGGCAACGCGGCATGCGAGATCGCATCGCCGAGGAGGCTCTGCCGGCGCAAAACAGCATAAGTGCCAAGTGTCCCGCTCACAGCGCCAAGTAAGGCAGCACCGATAGCGACAATCATGAGTGTATAATCAAAATGGATTAGAATACTCAAATTTTTAATTTTACCTTGCGATTCGGTCGCATACATTACGTGCGACACGCTTTGGCTTTTTTGATCCTCTATTTTGTTATAAAAGCGACGCGACCGCCATAAGTTGTCCGCAAATTTTCAGATGTGAACGTTTCCGCAACCGGACCACTCGCGATCCGGCGAATGTTCAAGAGCATTACCCAATCGAAATAGTCGGTTACCGTCTGTAAATCGTGATGCACTACGACGACCGTTTTCCCCTTTTCTCGGAGTTCCTGAAGTAGGGTTACAATTGCGCGTTCTGTGGTAGCATCAACGCCTTGAAAAGGCTCATCCATCAAGTATACCGTAGCGTCTTGAACGAGGGCACGTGCCAGGAAAACACGCTGTTGTTGCCCGCCGGAGAGTTGACTGATTTGCCGAGTGGTATACGCCTCCATGCCTACCTTCTCCAATGCCTGCATGGCGAGTTCCCGCTCCTGCTTCCCGGGTCTTCGCATCCATCCGAGCGCGCCGTAACGCCCCATCATGACGACATCCAGCACATTTGTTGGGAAATCCCAGTCAACCGTTCCCCGTTGAGGGACATACCCAACAATCCGGCGTTGTGCTTCATAAGGTTTGTCGTAAATCAAGACGTTGCCTGCAGCGGGACGTACTAACCCCAAAATAGCCTTGATCAACGTCGTTTTGCCTGCTCCGTTCGGACCGACGATCGACAGCAGTACCCCAGGCGGCACATCAAGGTCAACATCCCACAAGACGGGTTGTTCTTGATAGGCAACGGTTAGATCTGTTACTTCAATGGCTTTCGCTTCGGATGCTTGCATGCTTTTAATTTTACCTTGCGGTTCAATACGTTAGGTTTGGATATTGAAGTGCCTTTCCGTATATCCGCCCGCCTATCGCAGGTCCCCTATAAAGGAGACAGGCGGGCCAATATTACGGGCTACGGATCTTGTTCTACCTACTTTTCTACCTACTTAATGTCCCACCATCGAATCGGTGGATGTCTCTCCAATGAGGGCAGTCACAATCGTATCAATGTTATGCCGGACCATCCCTATATAGGTACCTTCAGGCGTTCCGTCGTCGCCCATAGCATCCGAGAAAAGCTCCCCCCCAATTTTCACATCAAATCCTTTTGAGCTCACAGCCGCTCGGACAGCCTCAAGACTCCTCGAGGAAACAGACGATTCCACAAAAATTGCAGGAATGCGCCGCTCCGCGATAAAGGTCGCCAATTCTTGAACATCAGCGATACCTGCTTCTGTTGCAGTGCTAATGCCTTGTAGTCCGCGCACCTCAAATCCATAAGCCTTCCCGAAGTAGTTAAAGGCGTCGTGCGCTGTTACGAGCACCCGTTGTTCAGATGGCACGCGTTCCGACTGTGCCTTCACATATTCATGCAGTTCCACGAGTTTCGCGAGGTAGCGTTCGGCATTGCTCCAATACATGAGTGTATTGTCCGAATCGAACTCACTGAGCGTATCGCGAATTTTCCCCACCGCCTTTATCCAAAGTGTCACATCAAACCATAAGTGCGGATCGTATTGCCCTTCAAATTCCGGGGGTGTCAGCAGCAGGCTCCGGTCAACGGCATCTGTTACAGCAACAGTTTTCGTATTTCCTGACATTTTAGCAAGAATATCACCCATTTTCGATTCAAGGTGCAGTCCGTTATAGAAAATGAGTTGTGCCGAAGTTAACCGCTGCACATCCCCGGCACTCGCTTTATAGAGGTGTGGATCGACCCCGGGTCCCATTAATCCTGTGACCGCAACGCGTTCACCCCCAACATTTTTCACAACATCGGTAATCATGCCGATCGTCGTGACGACCCGAAGCTTATCTCCAGCAGCAGCATCAGGCTGCTGTTTTGGATCGCATCCGGTGTACACAAATATGCCTATTAGAAAGAGTGATATGTATAGTCTGTGCATGATTTTAATTCCCAAAAAAGAAGTGTTCTAAGAGTTCACCAACGAGGTAACCAACACCTGCGACCCCAAGCCCTACAATGAACATGTCAATCCCACTGCGAAACAAACCGCGTCCAGTGAAAAGACTCCGGGCAGCCCCGACAGCAAAGTGGGAGCACATCGCAAGTGTAAACGATATCCAGATGGCAAGCATGCCCTCTGTAAACAGGAAGGGTGCGACAGGAATGAAAGCACCAATAGCAGTTGCGAGTCCTGTAATCCAACCTTCTTTAATCGGGGTTGCATAGACTTCCCCGATTTTAAGTTCGGTTTGAATTTTCTCTTCGAGTGCTCTTTCCGGGTCGCTCATCACTTCTTTGGCAAGCGCGCGCGCCTGTTCTTCGGGGATACCTCGTGCTGCATAAATAAGGGCGAGTTCCTCCTCTTCAAGATCAGGCATGAGGCGAATTTCCTCTCTTTCGACCTCGATTTCGTGTTCATACACCTCTTGCTCACTTTTCGCGGCAAGATACCCCGAAGCCCCCATAGAAAGCGCATCCGCGACCGTCCCAACGATACCCGTCACAAGAATCGTGGAGATATCTGATGTCGCAGCGATGACTCCCGCAACTAAACCGAAGTTTGCCGTTAAGCCGTCGTTAAATCCATAAACAATGTTGCCGACCATCCCTCCAGATTCAGTTTTATGCCACGGTTCCTCAGTCGTTCCAGTGAGTTCCTGCAAACTTTCTGTATGCATCGCAGATTCCCTGGCTAAAATGAGTGCTGTTTCCTTTGCGTCCGCCAAAGTGCTGTTCCTGTGAAGTGTTAGATAGTCCTTAACCTCACCCGCCTCTTCACCGAGCATCTGCGAGAGTGGAAACGCACTACCAAACCGTCGAGCATACCACGCCATCAACCTTGCTTTCAATGTTGGACGGTACTTTTTTACCTTTATATCGTAATTCGTCAGCATTTCCCGCCAACGTATGACATGTCGATTTTCTACGCCGGCGAGTCCACTTAATATGTCCTTCCGCTTCGGATCGGATTCAAGACGGGCGAAAACACTATAAAGGAAACCGGCGTCAATTTCATCTTGTAAATGGCCTTTCCATATCTTGATTGTTTTACCATCGGGTCGATCTTGTTTTTGTTGTTCCATTTTTTTATGGTTATCAGTCGTCAGTCGTCAGTTGTCGGTTAAGAGGTTTCCTGTAACAATTCACCACTTCCCAGCATATTCCAAGTTGGGGAAGATTATTATCAATAACTCTTAACCGATCACCGACAGCCGATCGCCGATAACTACTCCTTTACATCATCTACAAAAATATGTTTCGCGACCTCACGCCCAATAACCACCTGCTGTCCCGCAATGTCGATAGTAAAGGGACCTTCAAAGGGAGCGACCTCAATGACTCGGAATGCTGTGTCTGGGTAGAGATTGAAACTTCCTAAATGCCGGAGCAACGCCGAATCGGTATCACTCACCTCAGCAACAACACAGGATTGCCCACTACACAAATCTGTCATTGGAATGGATGTCCTTTTTATGACAACGCCGTTTTTATCAGGTATGGGTGCGCCGTGTGGATCGGCAGTTGGGTAACCGAGAAACTCGTCCATTCGCGCCTCCACGTCTTCCGAAATAACATGCTCCAATTTCTCGGCTTCCTCGTGAACACCGTCCCACGGAACACCGAGTGCTTTGAATAGGTAAAGCTCCAACAAGCGATGGTGCCGGATAATTTCAAGTGCAATTGCTTTCCCAGCATCCGTCAGCGTGACACCTTGATAACGCTCGTGTTTCACCAGTTTCATCGTCTTTAGTTTTTTAATCATCCCAGTGGCAGACGCAGGCTTTACATTGAGGTATTCCGCCAAAATGCCAGTCGAAACCTTACCGACTTTCTCTTGCAATTTATAGATTGACTTGAGGTAATCCTCAGCTGCATGTGTAAGCATTGTTCTTTCCCCAAAAATAGGTTTAGGCACCATGTGCCAAAATTGTTAGAAATGTTGAGAAATTAATTTAGGCATACCTAAATTATATATTATACAAAACAAAATGTCAAATTTTAATTATTCCTTTTTAATTATTCCTTGCGGTTCGATAAGGGGGGTTTAGATATTGACGTGCCTCTCCGTATAGCCGCACTCCATTTCATTACGTGCTACGGTCTGGTGCATCAGAAAGGAAAACAGAAGAGAATCTGCACAAGTGCGTTAGGTTTAATATTCACCATCGCGGAACGAAGTAGAGCGATGTACAGGCGGCCATAGTTTAAAAGTCGTTGAATACTTTCACGGGTTGCCCCGTCTCAATAGACTCCCAGGCGGCTACACCGACAGCAATAGACTTTGCACCGTCAATCACATTCGGCGAGGGTTCTACATCTTCTTCAAGACACTGCTGAAAATGGCGCATATATCGGATAACCGTTTGCCCATGTCCATAAACACTCGTATCTATTTCAGGCGGACAGGTCACTTCAAAGGGTTCTCTGGTGGCCATTTTATCAAGCATCAACTTGACGTGTCCCTCTTTATTGTCCGTAAAGTCCCCAATGACCGTCCCTTTACTTCCAAAAATAGAGATAGACTGCATCGGCATCGGGGGATGGACGACGTCGTAAAGCCCCATCGCTCTCGCAATCTGTCCGCTCTTAAACTTCAGGTTAAGAAAGAAATTGTTCTTTATAGGGTATTCGGGTGTGAGCAAGCCTTTCGTTCCGTAGGCGTGCACTTCATCTACATCACCGAGGAGACAACGCAATAGGTCAACAGGATGCACAATACCGCCGAACATCAAATCTTGCGGTTCATGGAGTCGCCACGGCGTGAAGTCGTAGACCTCGCGCATGTCGTGGACATAATAGGCATCCGCCAGCATAATGTCGCCTAAATCACCGTCGTCGAGAAACCCTTTCATTGTCAAAAATTGGAGGTCAAACCGCATCGACTGCCCCACAAGGAATTTGACCTTGTGCTCGCGCACCAGATCCACTAATTGTTGTGCATCATCTAACTTGGTCACCATCGGCTTTGTGCAAATAACGTGCTTACCCGCTTCTATCGCCGCGACGCAATGTTCAGCGTGCAAGTGGTCGGGGGAATAGATAGCGATGACAGAAATATCTTCGCGCTGCACTAATTCTCGATAATCTGTCGTCCAAAAATCCACACCAATTTGGTTGGCATAGTTCTCAAGTACATCTGCCCGTTTCGCGCAGATACCGCGAAGTTCATATTTCAGGTCCGGTACATCCTTTAACAGTGTCGCAGTTGATCCCATATTCGTGGGGTTCATCCCAATAACGCCCAATCCTATTGCCATTTCGTATCTCCTTCCTGAGTAGGGGCGAGGTATTCTCGCCCGAGACGTATCGCTATTCTATCACAACCGTCTTTTTTTCGCAAGTGCGCGACTTATTGTGTCACATCCAAATCGAGTTTTTTGGCTTTTTCAAAATCCGCCTTCGCTTCCCTCTTTTGCCAAACAACACCTTCACGAATGCCCAATCGTAGTAATACCAACTCTAAAAAATAACTCCGCATTTCAGAGATTTTGAAACATATAACGGGCGAGGGGACCTCGCCCCTACGCGTAGGTTGCGTTAATGAGGAGTAGTCATTCAGAAATGGTATAAGTTCTGTCAAAATCGGTCTTGAAAACTGTTTGCCTTCTGTGTCAATTTGATGTAGAATTATTAAATGGATTACCCACAGCGGAGGAAAAATGACACAAACTGATACTAAAGAGATCTCTGGTCTTGACACCCAACGCATCGAGCTACAAAAAATATACAAATGGATTTTTGAACTCGGTGCGGTTGCCCTCGTCCTCTTTTATATCTACAGCGCAGGGTTCGGGAGTGCTAACGAGCAATTCCATCTCGGTTTCTATATGCTACTGACCTTCGCATTGATCGGTATCTTTTACCGATGTCGGAAGAACTCCCCAGTATCCCGTCCCTCCGTCATAGACCTCGGTATGATTGCCCTCAGCATCTTCACGATCGGCTATTGGATTGTGGAGTATCCGAACCTCGTCAACCGAGCAGGCAATTACAATCAACTGGATATTTTCGTCGGCGGGGTCGCGATTCTGATTAGTTTTGAAGTGAGTCGTCGGACGGTCGGTTGGGCACTGCCTATCATCGCTGTGATCGGTATCCTCTATGCCCTTTTTGGTCGCTCTTTGCCAGATATTATCGCCCACAGAGGTCTTCCTTTACGACGGATTATCGAATACTGCTTTTTCAGTCAAGCGGGTGTCTTCGGTATCATGGCAAACGTGATGGCGACGTATGTGATTCTGTTTATCTTTTTTGGGGCGTTTCTGGAAAAATCGGGGGTCGGGCAATTCTTTATTAACCTACCGATGTCGATAGCAGGACGTTCAATAGGCGGCGCGGCGAAAGTCTCGGTCATGACTTCAGGTTTTTTTGGGTCCGTCGCGGGAAGTGCAATTGCGAATACAGTCGCGACTGGAACATTCACGATCCCCTTGATGAAACGGACGGGTTTTCGTCCGCATGTCGCTGGTGCAGTCGAGGCTTCCGCCTCTGTAGGCGGGCAATTTCTACCCCCCGTGATGGGGGCAGGCGCGTTCCTCATGGCAGAACGCACAGGACTTCCTTATAGTAAGATTGCCCTCCTCTCCATTATGCCAGCGATTCTCTACTTCCTCTCTGTCTGGGTAATGGTGCATTTTGAAGCAAAAAAGCACGGCATAGAACGGATACCAGACGCAGAGATCCCGAAACTTTTGACCCTCCTTAAAAGCGGCTGGTATTATCTACTGCCATTGCTGACACTTGTCGGGATCCTAATCGCTGGTTATACGGCTTACAAAGCGGCGTTCTTCGCAATTCTCGCCACAATTGCGGTGAGTTATTTCCGACCGGAGACACGACTCACACCGAAACGTATCTGGGAAGCGATGGTGACAGGGGCGAAGAATTCGCTCGCTATTGGCGGTGCGGTTGGGACTATCGGTATCATCGTTGCTGTCATAGATTTGACGGGTTTAGGACGGATATTCCCGGATTTAGTGTTGTCGGTTGCCGGAACCAACAAAGCCATCGCAATTCTGTTTCTCGCGGCGGCATCTCTAGTACTGGGGATGGGTATTCCCGTAACCGCCGCCTATCTGATTACCTCTGAACTCGCTGTGCCGATCCTGACAACCCCGGAAATGGGCATACCGATTATTGCTGCACATCTGATTATCTTCTGGCTGAGTCAAGACTCCAACATCACACCCCCGGTCGCCTTGGGTGCTTATGCGGGTGCCGCTATTGCCCGTGCTGATCCATGGAAAACCGGATGGGCATGCTTCAAGTTTTCTAAACTTCTCTATATTATGCCGCTGCTGTTTGCGTATACGCACATCCTGTTCACGGGAGGCACTGCGATTGAATACGCACTCTCTGTGGTATCCGCTGTCGTCGGCACAGTTATCTTCTCTATCGTTACGATGGGTTTTTTCATTCGTAAGACGCATTGGTATGAATGGGTATTGCTTGCGCTTGCGGCGTTTCTCGCTTATATCTATAATATCTGGACGTTCGTCCTCGCGATCGTGCTCGTTGGGATCGTATACATCCTTCAAAAACGTATTTCTAACTTTCCTGGCGGTTCGGTCAAGTAGTTTGGGGATTTGAAGTTAATCCCCGTAGAACCGCCCTCCGCTACGCTTACGGGCTACACATCCTCAAATAACTTTTAATATCCCAACGCACTTCTAACTTTCCTGGCGGTTCGGTCAGGTAGGTTGGGAATTTGAAGTCAAGGGGTGCCGACAATTTCTTGGAGTCGCTGCAAGATTGCCTCGGCGGCTTTTCGAGATTCCTGCTGGTTGAACTGCTCAGCGGCTTGTCCCGCGCGAAAGGTGTTACCCCGGTAGTAACGCCAGAAGATGAATACTCCCCACAACCCCGCGTCTACGTAATATCCATCTAATACTGCATCAACACCAAGAAAACCGATCGCACCGTTCAACAGCAGTGCATTTAGCCCACCTCTCCAATCGCCTGCATACGTTTGCCCTGCCCCTGGGAAAATTGTGGACAACACCCTCGCGAGTCCGGCAGATTTCAGCGGCATATCGGTCGCTGCATCAAGGAGCATATCCAGTTTTTCATCGGTCGTATAGTTGCGTAGTGATTCGCGGGCATCCTCCCATCGAAACTGATAGATGGACGCAACGGCTTGCAAGAAAAGCGCGCGTCGATACAGCTGCGCGGAAGGGGTTCGCATCGTCACCTTAATCAATTCCAACCGAGCGAGATCGTAGTCCTGTGCCGCAATCAGCGTCACGGCAAGTTCCAGCTGGTATTCCGATTTCGCTGCGTCATCCATAGTGAGATGTGTAGCTGCCCGCAAGGCAGTGACTGCCTCTGTCCACAGTCCTTGGGACCTATAGGCGACTCCGATATTGTAATACACCTCACCCACACCGGGATCATCTGGATGAAAAAAGAGATAGCGTTTATATTCGGTGATGGCGGCATCGTAGTTGCCTTGCGCGAAAAGATATCCGCCGAGGGATAAGGGGGGAGGTTCCTCTGCAATTGCCGTGAAACCGTTGAAAAGTAAAGAGGCACTCATTAAGAAAAGAGATATAGATTTGTTTAAAATTTTGGACACTTGGAACGGAACTCCATAAAAGTGCGGTTAGACACCTTATTCGCAGAAACAGTTAAAATCTCGTCAATAGACACCTAACTGGGCTTCAGACGTAAACATCATCAGGTATCATAACGTTCACTTTGTTGAGATGTAGTTTTGCCCATAGTATATGAGATTACAATTGGTTTGTCAAATGTATATTCACGAACTTTTTTTTCGCCTTATGTGTCTAAAAAATTGAACAGCAACCCCAAACATCGCATGTTACGTTCGCGTGAACGTGCTTCTTTCAGAAATAAAGAGAACTTTGACTATGAAAACAGACCCAATTACACAACAGGGGACCTTCGTTAATACCCGTATGAAGGCACTCTTTGTCGCACAAGACCATAAACCTGAAACCTTAAAAAGAATCAACCTCGCGCAACTGACTGCATTCCAACGGGGGCTGCTCGTCGCCGATGGGACGGTTACGCGATTTATCGAAGCTTACACACTCATGCCGGTAGAGGTAACCTTACTCCAACAAACCAAACAGACCCTATCCACCGAACATACATGGCTTCAACTCTCTGCGGGAGCAGAGATCATTTCACGGCAAGCAGTCCTCCAAACCCATTCACAGGAAAAATCATCCCCCAGAATACATATCTATGCCGACTCACTTATTGTGCCGAAACGTCTGCCGGAATTCATTTTGAATGGATTAGAATCCGACAAACAAGGACTCGGTGGGCTTCTGCAGCACAGTGATTTAGAGACTCGACGGGAGCTGCTCTGGTGTGGTATTGAAGTCTTAACCGATCTGCCATCGGCTGTGGCACATCTTGAAGGTGAAAAGTTTATCAGTCGCGCCTATCGGGTATTGGCAAATCAGGAACCCCTTATGATAATCAACGAAAAATTCCCGCTTTAACTTGTGGAAACAACGGCTTTCAGGGATGAGTGTATTCTCTGGTCTTGAAAATTCTATTTAAAAGATAGGACTTACGCAAATTGGGCAAAAAACAGTGTATTTCCGTTAGGAAATAGCAGCGACCTTACCGCCACTCCGCCAACCTATGAAATGAGAGTTGATATTACTCTTAAAGACTCTTTTGTCACACGAAAAACGTGCAGAATGAAAAAAAATGTCAAATTTTCGCTTTTTTTTTCATTTTATGCACGAAACCGACGCAAAAGTGCAGTCTTTAAGAATAGGAACCCGAAGTCTCATAAAAAAAACGGAAAGGCACATAAAAATTGCTCGATTTTCCAAAAATGTTGCACGCCCTCTATTTCTTTGAAGAGGCGGGCGCGTCGTATGCAGCAGACCTTGAGAAAGCGCGTGTCGTCGAACTCTCTGCTGCGATGGCGGACATCCTAAAACTCGCGGAAACGCAGACGCATACTGAAATTGTCAGAACACTCCGCGCCTCTTATGCAGAGGAAGCTATCCTTGAGGCGTTTGAGAGACTCACAGAACTCGAGAAAGAGGGCTTGCTGTTCAATCGCGGTGAAAACTTGCAGTGGAGTTTCGAGGCGGAAAGCAAGTGGCGAAAGCTGCTGGTGGTACTCCCCAACTTCTCTGTGGATTCGTTTTTCGATATTGAAACGCTATCTGCCGGCACCAACATGGCACTTTCTTATATGATTCGGCATCTTACCAAGTATGCGGATCTACACTTCACGGGGTCCCGGAACAGGAAGATCACAGATGGCGTCTATGAAGTCGATATCAACATCGAGGACTTAGTTCGGCTTCGGTCACAAATCGGTGAAACGTATTACGGTATCCTGACCTTACATCAAGAGCAGGAACAGTGGTTGTTCCCGCTTTACCGATACCTGGAGTTCCCGCCGATTTTGGTGCAGTGTCACGCTCCGCGCGGACACGGCGGGCAAGCGATGAATTCCCTGTTACGGCACTACGCGGCGATGCGGGAGTGTGATGGATTTACCGCGCCATCGGATTATGTCCGTGAGTTCTATGCGGATTACGTCTGGGATCCGAGTTTCTTCAATACACTGCCGAACGGCGTGGATGCCGAGTTATTTAAACCGATGGATAAAGCGGCGGCGAAACATGAAATTGCGAAAACGGTCGGAGACGATCGGATTGAGAGTGCGTCGACAGTCGGGTATCTCTCCAGAGTGCAGTCGGAGAAAGGAGCATCCGTCTACTTGAAGTTGGCGGAACTGAACCCGCATCTGCTTTTCTTGATTGCGGGCCCGAGTCTCGGACGGTATGCGTCCCGGAAACTCCCGGATAACCTTGTCTATGTAGGATTCCATCCGCGTGAGAAGCTACCGCTTATCTACAATGCCTTCGATGTCTACTGCTTCCCATCAATGTCGGGTGAGGAAACGTTTGGACTGACGGTGCTTGAGGCAATGGCGTGTGGTGTTCCACCCGTCGTCCCGAATTTCGATGGGGTCCCGTCGGTTGTCGGGGACACTGGGTTGGTTGCGGATGCCGATAATTTCGATCAAGACATCGCAACACTGGTGAGTTACCCGTGTCCGATAGATTTCTCCGATAAGATTAACAGACTCTTGAATAACACTGAATTGTGGCAGACGCTTTCGGAGAAGGCGAGGAAACGGGCGGTACTGTTTACGTGGGATAAGACTGCCGACCGCATCGTGAAGTTGTTTGAGGCGCTTCATCGGAAAAAGAAACTGATTCACCGAAATAGACTCTTAAATGTATTTGTACCCCCACACCCCTTAGAGGAAGGACAACACGAACCGACACACAAATCGTTTGTGCTGAGTATGAACGAACATTACGAGCAGTGTTTCATACGGGATGCGGTGTATCCGCTGCGTGTTGAAGATGGGCTGGTGCTGAGCATTTTGAAAGACCATACACCCAGAGAAGCGGAAGCGATTCTTGCCGAATGGGTGCCCGATGAAACGGAAGCAAGAGCGATTCTCAAAAGAGTTCTCGGTCTCATCAATGGCACTGCCTGATCAATAGCGATCAGCCATGAGTGGAGAGGCTAAACCCTTTTCTACTGATAATCGATAGTTTGTATTATAGTAAAACCCATAATTAATGGGACATTTGACAGCGGGCGAGGGGACCTCGCCCCTACGAGGTGAGGCAGGCATGTCGGAGCGTTAAAATGTCTTTTTAATTCTAAACTTTACTATAAAACAGAATAGGAAAAAAAATATGGTATCTCACACGCGTTACCGATTAAAACGGCATCATAAATTTGAGCAGGACGATCGAAAATATGTCGCGGACATTGAAACGGGCGACATCGTTCAGATAAATGACGTGGAGTGGGAGATCCTATCACGTTATGCGTCGCAGACGCTGCACCAGATGATAGAGGCACTCAAGAAAACATACAAATTGACCACTATTTTTGATGGGATCGAGCGTTTAGAACGCCTCGGCAGAGAAGGAACCCTTCTGCATCCAGTCGTTGAGGCAGTGGAACCAACAATTGCGCATTGGCAGCAGCGCGATCAGAAACCGAAGGTATTGGTCCCGTTCCATTTTACGGTGGAGAAGTCGTCGTTGGATTACATCACGAATCTGAACCGTTATCAGTTGTTGACCCACCTTGCGGCGTTCGCCGAGTTGGAAGCATTAGCGTATCCTGCAGAGAAGAAAGAAGCCTTTCAGGACCTCGATGCGGTCCGGGTTCGGAACATAGACGTAGCAGCGGGGAATGCCTTGATGCCGCCGTGGTATGCGATGGATGGCTATAACGGTATCCTGCTGCTCTCACAATTCTTGACGAACGATCTGTTATACTATCGGGTTCCCGATGTCCCGATTGTCCACTGCATAGAGGGAAACCAGCAGCTACAACACGTTCTGCTGAAAATGCTTTTGACGCTCCGTGCGTTTCAGAGTCCAAAAGATACACTGGTGGTCAAAGCCTCGTGGATGAAGGAATGGATCACTGAATTAGGGGTGTTAGCAGACAACGTGCGGGTGATCCCTGATGGGATAGATGTCGTTGCGCCAATCGGTGATAAGGCATTGGCAAAACAGCACACCGCCGCTCTCTTTGAGAACCCGATGTTCGCGGAGCAACCCGTTGTCGGACTCATCTCTGGATTTGAACCGAGGCGTGGGGCAGCGTGGATTTCTGAATTCGCACGCGCCAACCCGCATCTCGCGATCTTTGTGTATGACACACTGTTAGAACAGCAGTATCGGTATCCGCCGGAGAATGTCGTCGTTTTCAGTGCCGATGATGAGGAGACGCTGTCAGTTTTACCGATATTCTTTCAAGCGTTGGATCTCGTCTGTTTCCCCGCGATGCCGGGCACCCCATTGTCGATTGTCTTAGAGGCGATGGCATACGGTGCACCGTGTGTTGCGATGACGAAGTATGGGATGCCTGCGGAAGTTGCGGGTGCCGGTGCTGTTGTGAAGTCGGAAGGGGAGGATTTCGGCAATTTCCGTGTTTCAATATCCGAGTTGTCGAACGCGATACATCAGTGGTTAAAACCCTCTCATACACGCACAAAATGCGAAAACGTGGCAAAGGGTTTGGCTCAAAAATTCACTTGGGAAAAAGTAGCACAAGAAATCATTCAGTGCTTTGAAGAGGGGCATCAGCAAAGCGCGAATGCCTTTAGAAACGAAAGAAACGTGTCCCCGTCGGTCTTCTGCCGTCGGTATGATCCGGGGTCTGGAACCACTGAGTCCAGTGTGTACCGAGCGGGGAGCAATAGATACGACTGCCTTGAAACCGCCTTAGCAGAGATATTGGCGGAACAGCATACACCTGCTGAAATCGAGGCAGTTTTCAGACATTTCCAAGGGAAAGGACCTCACTTCCGTAGCGAATGAATTCGTCTTGGAAATGGGTTCCCGACCGGAGTTGGGAAGTCAATCTCGCCGGCGTGGAAGCACCGGCAGAAAGGAGAACAACCGATATGAAAAAGAATCTGCGCGGTAAAATCCGCGAGTTCGTTCAATCCGAAGAAGGCAAGGTGGGAGTCAAATCCCCGCTAACGCTCGGTGTGGCAACAGGAAGTATGTTATTAGCACATGCCATTATTGGCACACCACGGACAGAAGCGTGGCAGTGCGATGATAACGAAGATTGCGCATTTCCGCCTCACGAATGCAGTCAAGGGACTTGCATGTAAAACTGAAGTAATTTCATCGATTACTGGGGTGCTGTGGGTTTACTTTGACGCACCCCAGTGATTTTGAATACAATTTTCCTCTCAATAATAGATAAAGTACGTCATTTTTTCCTCGGCAGATTTGGTGTTTTGCGCGGTAGATTTCAACCGACGAAACCACTTGTGCAGAAAATCCCTGTTATAACCAAGGGAAGTGATCTTGATTACAGAGAGCGAGAGATATAAGTCTTAACAACAGTGCCGCGTTGTTTGCCGATCCAGGAGGGATTTTCGATGAGACGAACGATGTCCATTCTTTTCTGCGTTTTTACCTTTGTGTCCTTGGGTGTAAGCGTTTGTGTTGTTTTTGCCAAGCCTCCGGATACTCCTAAAATTGTGTTTGGAGCAAATCGCGAGGGAAATCGAGAGGTGTATCTAATGAATATAGATGGAAGTGAGCAGATTAACATAACGAACCACCCAGCAGATGACATCTATGGTGCCTGGTCCCCCACAGGAGAGCAGATCCTTTTTGCTTCTGACCGAGATCGGTTTCTGGGCAGCTGGGATCTCTATCTGATGGATTCTAATGGTCAAAACGTGCGACCTGTTTTTGGAAAATCGGCGGATAGATCTGCTCCAAGTTGGTCGCCAAATGGAAAACAGATTGCTTATAGGAAACGGGAAAATGGCCAAAAATTCATTTACATTGCCAACATTGATGGGAAAAATGAGGAGCGAGTCGCTGTCGGAGGTACTCCAGCTTGGTCTCCCGATGGCACAGAAATCGCCTTTGTTGTTAAAACGGGGGCGGAACGTTGGGAAATACATATTCTCAATGTGCGGACGCGAACACAAAAGGCCTTCTTTCCCCCTAAAGGGACACCTTCATGGCTCCGGGCTCCGAGGTGGTCTCCCAGAGGTGATAAACTTGCCTTCTCTTGGCTTCATCGCGTCCCATTTGCTGACTTTCGTAAAACAGAGACGATCTATACGGTGAATCGGGATGGGACCGGGCTGACACAGATTATTGATGAGGCGGGTCCAAAGGTTATCTCGCCTGTTTGGTCGCCGCGGGGAGATACCCTCCTCTATGCCCAAGATAGTGAAGAAGTCAGAAGGTCTTTACAAATCTTCAAAATTGTCTTGGGTGGGGAACAACCAGATCAACTCACGGATATTGGGATATGGAACACACCCAAAGACTGGTTTGATCCGGCGTATGCGCTGCCGGTTTCACCGCAACCGCAGCTGCTCACAACAACGTGGGGAGAACTCAAACGGGAGTAGGATCTATCGGAAACAGAGTCTTCTCTACCTTGCAGATAAATTATTGTGAACGTAATATCAACAAGCTTCAAGTCCGATAGAAAAAAAGGGAACTGATGAATGAACTACCCTGTCCAAGGGAAAGGCTTCACTTCCGTAGCGAATGAATTCGTCTTGGAAATGGGTTCCCGACCGGAGTTGGGAAGTCAATCTCGCCGGCGTGGAAGCACCGGCAGAAAGGAGAACAACCGATATGAAAAAGAATCTGCGCGGTAAAATCCGCGAGTTCGTCCACTCCGAGGAAGGCAAGGTGGGAGTCAAATCCCCACTGACGCTCGGTGCGGCGGTGGGCAGTGTTCTGCTCGCACAGGCTATCGTGGGAACACCACAGGCTGAGGCAAGGCCTTGTGGGGGGAATCACGAAGTATGTGATAGAGGATTTTTCTGCCATGATGACGGCACTTGTCATCCAATATAGTATTATTCTTAGAAATGGTTCGGACGAGAGGATTTTGCCTTCTTCGTCACTGATCATTTCTGAGGAATATTAACCAACTAATGAGGTGGCGTGCTTTGAAAGTGCGCCTGCCTCAGAACTGTGAGGAACGGTATAGGTATAAACTATCCAAATTCGATTTTATATTTCTCCGCGGCTCATTCCCGTTAAGGAGGTATTTCTCATGAAATATAAGGTCCAGTTTCTCTTTTATTTTCTCGGTGTATCCGTGTTGTGTTTGAAAGTGTCTGCTGTTTTCGCAAAGGCACCAGATACACCGAAAATCGTCTTTGCCAAAACAAGCGGTGTAGAAAAGTATCCGGACATCTATCTCATGAATCCTGATGGCAGCGAGCAGGTGAATCTCACCAAGCATCGCGCAAGCGACATTTTTCCAGTTTGGTCGCCAACAGGTGAACACATCCTTTTCGCTTCCAATCGTGAGCAGAAGGCATGGGGGACTTGGGATTTGTATCTCATGGACCCAGATGGCTCTAATGTCCGAAAGGTGTTTGACAAATGGAAGAGACGAAGGCATCCCACATGGTCTCCAGATGGCAAACGCATCGCTTATAGTTATGGAGAAATTGGAAACGATTCGCTCTATATTGGCACAATCGATGGAAAAGAGGAAGAGCGTGTGGCGATTGGTCACTCACCGGCATGGTCTCCAGATGGCACAGAAATCATCTTTCGCAGCGGCGCTTTGAACAAACCAAGACGTTTCAGTTTACTCAAAGTGCAAACGAACAGACAAACATTCTTCCCTTTCCCCAAGGAACCCAAGTGGGTTCGGGGTCCCGCATGGTCCCCGCTTGGCGATAAACTTGCCTTTTCTTGGAACAATCGCGCTGAACTTCGGCGTGAGGATTTCGTTTTCGAGACGATCTATATTGTGAATCGTGATGGCACCGGTCTTCAGCAGATTATTGAAGAAGGTCAATATGCCGGCAACCCGGTATGGTCTCCGAATGGGAACGAACTCCTTTACGATTCCATTGATGCCAACAGAGACCTGCAAATCTACAAAATTAGTTTGGATACAGGGGCCTCGGTCCAACTTACAGATGGAGAATCCTGGAATTATTTAGGAGATTGGTTTGATCCGGCGTATGCATTGCCGGTTTCACCACAACCTCAATTACTCACGACACTATGGGGAGAACTCAAAAGGGAGTAGGATCTATCGGAAACAGAGTCTTTCTCTACTTTGCAGATAAATTATTGTGAACGTAATATCAACAAACTACGAGTCGGATAGAAAAAAAGGTAACTGATGAATGAACTATCCTGAATTTGAAACTGCGTTTGAGGCACAATTTCAAAAACATACAGTTTCATATCCACACGCCGTGGAATACCATCGCGCCCGTTTTAATCAGACGATTCAGTATCTGTTATCCTCCATCTTGGAGCAGGCAGACACCCTGATTCAACAACCGGAAACGAATTGGGCGCACACTGAAGAAATTGTCAGTGACATCCTTTACTGTGGCGAGATAACTGTTGAACAACTTTTCGCGCTTGAGCTTCCTACTCAACTCACAGCAGATAGAGATTTTGAAGCAGTGAAAACGAAACTCTATGAAACAAAATATTACCCAATCAGAGAACACCTGAACTATATTGCGTTTCCACCTGCTTTGGAGCGAAAGACCTTCATTGGTAAGCATTTGGATTGTTTCAAAGAGAAATCGCATTTCTGTGATCTTGGTTTCGGTCCGGGAGTTTTGACAGCGTTCATTCTACAACAAAACGCCTCGTGGCAAGCGGAAGGTGTTGATGTTAGCCAGCACTGCCTTCACCACGCCCAAAGACTTTTAGAGAAAAAGATAGTTTTGGACAGGAGCAAATTGTCAGTCGGAGACGTTCGCAGTCTACACTATCCTGACGATACTTTCGATGGGGTTATCGCTGTTGAAGTACTCGAGCATATCCCAGATCCAGAAACTGGCTTGTTAGAAGCGATGCGTGTGCTGAAACCGGGCGGATACCTCATAACAGCACTCCCCGTGCAGCTACCGTTGTTGATGCACCTTTACGATTTTGACTCTCCAGATGAAGTCTTAGCCCTCTACGAAAAAGTTGGACTGAAGATTATTGACTTTGAGACGAAGGAGTTCCAACATCAATCGGATTCTTTCATTGATACATTCGCGTTAAGCGTAAAACTCTAAAGAAAGGATATTTCTATTCATCAGGACTTACGCAAAATCATAGAATTCTGCGATTTACCACACCCTCGGTGCGGTTAGGAAACCGCACCTACCACGGAATGTGTAAGTCTTATTCATATTATGTCACACTACGAATACTTTCTGATTTTCTTGGCACTCGTTTTCTGTGGATATGCGAGTTATACCGATCTGAAGACACAGAAGATTCGGAACTTCTGTTCGCTCGGACTTTTATATGTGGGGACGCTGAGTCAGTTCTGTTACAACACTTTGGATGGGAACTGGATCGTCTCCTGAGCTTGGCTTTAGTTTTAGCAGTATTCACACTGATACAAAAATTCCTGTCCCTACTGCCGAAAACGCCGGTCTATTATGCTGTCATCAGTTTCGTATGCATTTGGTTAGTCGTGCAAGCAACGCCATCCCTTTCGATGTTGCTGTCGGGTCTTGCCTTTTTCTTAGGGTTATATATCGTGGTTTTTGTGATTGCGAAGCAATTGGTTATGAGTTTAGCAAGTATAACACTGGATAACGCCGTTGATGTGAGCGGTCTCCAGGTCGGTATGATCCCTGCGGAACAAATTGTTCGGGTTGAACAACCCGACGGCACTGTCCGATACGAAAAGAAACAGGTTGCGTTCTCAAGCGGTCAGGAGGACAACATCGTTATTTCGCCGGACCCGTCAGGACTGACAACTGAGGAGATTGATCAATTACAAAGCCTTGCCGCGGCAGGAGCGTTTGCCGAATTCGGCAATCGGATAAACGTCCAACCTTCAATTCGTTTCGCACCTGTGATCTCTGTCGGTGCCCTTCTTACAATTCTTTGTCAGGGCCCTTTTTATTCTAAGATGATCCAATTATTCTAACTTTATCAAGACTTACGCAATTTTGACTGTAGCCCGTTCTGTGAGATGAGATTTTTCGGAAAACACAGCGTTCTGGTGGAGAACCCAAACTAAAAGTTTATGCTACAAAAGAGCAGTATGCGTAAGTCCTATTACATTGAAAAACAGGTCAACACAGTCAGCTCTGCTCATTCATGATGGAGAATCTTGATGGTAGAAGATGATGTTCAACTCATTTACAAGGTTTTGTCGGGAGACGATGAAGGATTCACGGCGTTAGTCCGCAAGCATCAGAAAGGCGTCCACGCGCTTGCTTGGCGGCGGGTTGGCGATTTCCATTTCGCTGAGGAGATTACGCAGGATGCTTTCCTTCGGGCATACAAGCATCTCGCAAAGTTAAAGGATCCTAAACAGTTTTCTGGGTGGCTTTATGTCATAACAAATCAGTTGTGTAATACCTATCTCCGAAAGAACAAACCCGAAGTAAGGTCGCTGGAGGATGTCACCATGGCAGAGATGGAGAAAACATTTTACGAACAGTATGTGTCGACACAACAGGAAGAAGAGACTCGCTCACATCACCAAGAACTCGTCAAGAAACTTCTGGAAAAACTGCCAGAGAGTGAACGCACCGTCATGACGCTCTACTATCTCGGTGAAATGACAGCGAAGGAGATTAGCAAGTTTTTAGGTGTATCGGTGAACACGATTACGAGTCGGTTGCACCGGGCGCGAAAGCGTTTGAAACAGGACGAGGAACTCTTGGTTCAAGAGATGCTCGGAAGCGTCCGATTGTCAGAAAACTTAACACAGAACATCCTTCAGAAAGTCGCTGATACAAAATTGGCACCGCCTTCAACAGGAAAACCATTACTGCCGTGGGCGGCTTTTGGGGCATCTGCGGTCCTGGTGACGCTACTGCTGTTGGGTGTGAGCAATCAATATCTCGTTCGATTCCAGAAACCGTATAGTTTCGAGGCGCAGTCAGAACCGACGATTGAAATTATAGACACGCCTATCGCTCTCAATATTGATACGAAACCCGATGTTCGAAGTCAAGCAGGGCGCGCTGTGAACACCGATAGCAACACAGGGACGGGCGTGCAAGTCTCTGAATCGGATTTAGCATCCCTTACACAGGATGGGGCAATTCAACTTTCCGCATCCCAATGGGCACAGACAACTGGACCGCAAGGCGGTTCTGTTGCTGATATATTCGCGACGGCGGAAGGGACGATTTACGCCTTCTCACCGACAGGTATCTATAGGTTGACACCAGATGCACCGGCATGGACGCTCATAAACAGCAACTTCCGCATTGAAGGATTCCGAGTAGCTATGGCAGAGCATGACGGAACACTCTACGTCGTCTCTAATGATGAGGTATTTGCCTCAACCGATGCCGGCGAGACCTGGAAATCCCTCGGTCCCCGTCCAGAAGGACGTGCTGTTGGGTTGGTAATAGTGGATGAAGCACAAAAGAGTAGCTCCGACGAGCATCGGACGATATATCTTACCCTTGAGAAGGGTGTATTTCGCTCCACAGATGTAGGTACCCAGTGGACGCTTGTTGATGATGGACTGATGGACAGAACAATTTCCGCAGTGACTGCGGTTGAGAACACAGTGTTTGCTGGAACGGACAAGGGCCTCTATCGGCTTGAGTCAGGGACGTGGAAACGATTACTTGAAGATGTATCCGGATCCATCTATTCCTTATCCGTCGCTGAAGGTCGTCTTTATGTTGGAACGGGTCCTGATTTTCTTGACTTAGAACGAATTGAATCGGAACCAAAGGAAGTCATACATAAGATCTATGACGACAATTCAAGTTTGAGCAGGGCTTTCCATTCAAGTGACTTGGGCGCCTCATGGACTGAAATAACGCCGATAGGTCGATCACGTTCTATATGGGCACGGTCGGGTATGAGTTTGTTGGTTGCCGGTAAGACGATCTTCGCAGAAACCACCACTCGTTTTCGATCAAGAGACGGTGGACAGACATGGGTAGACCTTGGATTTGACAGAGATTCGTTTGTCCTCAGTGGCTTGGCAGCTGTGGCAGGAAATGAGAACACATTTTACAAAGCAGGGAGATCGGGTGTTTACCGAACAACCCATGGCGGTGAGTCGTGGCATCTGTTCATGGATGGCATGATCGGAACAGGAATACTGGATTTGGTCACACTCAATAACAAGCTCTACGCCCATACCGGTGATGCGCTTGTCCACTCGACGGATGGGGGTGAGTCATGGAAAACCGTTCGGATTGGCGTTAGCAATGGCAGACACAACTCTATCGAAGCGAGACAGTCCTACATCACTATTTCTTCTGATTCTTGGTTAACCATTGCTAACAATAGGCTCTATGTGTTTTTACCTGAAAAAGGCAATTTGGGCATTTTCCGTTTATCTGCTGATGGCAATAGCCTCGTCCGGTTTCAAGGGATCCCCACGTTTGAAGTGGATGCTCCATCCATTAAGGTGTCAGCAAATAGCAAGGGAGTAGGACAGGCACATTCAGCCCACGGTCCTGGAGATGATAATTCGGTAAAGACTTTGCGTCGGAAAGAACATGAAGCAATTGGTGCGTTTGCGGTCAGTAGCGAGACATTGTATGCCGAATATAAACGGAAACTTTTCAAATGGCACCCCGGTGATTCAGAATGGAAGGACACCGGATTGGTAGATACCGGCGAGCCGTCCACTGCGGATACAGAATATGGGTTCAAGTTAGCGGTTTCAGGGAAAACCGTCTACGTCGGGAAACGCGATGGCAAGTTGTTTCAATCATTAGATGGCGGGGACAGTTGGAAAGACATTACGTCAACGCTGCCGCTCCCGTTCACCGATTTCACGGAGATTCTCTTTGCCGGGTCGACGGTTTACGTCGCGACAGACAGAGGTGTCTTAGCATCACAAACCGGGATGCATTGGCGCGTGATCACCAATGAAGGTGTTATTGAAAGATTGGCTGTGGATGGTCCTACGATTTACGGTGCGGGTGATAACGGTGTCTACCGTTTGGAGGCTCACGACGAATGGAATCAGATTTCTCCGAATGTTCCCGGCAAAGTTCTCGCGCTTGTTGTTGACCGTGACAGGCTTTATGTTGCGACCGAACGGCGCGGGATGTTCCATATCTCGCTGAAGGGAGAGAATTACGCCCTATCTCATTAATAGTGGAGATTGCTGTGCACGTGTATAAAGGGGAGGTATTCTGAGGACAACCTGCTTTCACAATAAACATTTCGCCCCGCTGGGGCTATCCTTTGGGGCCTCCGAGTTTATTTTTTCGGAGTTGGGTATGTGTGAGAAACCTCGAGAAAAATCAGACATACCTTGAAAACAAGGTATGAACCTGACCGAAATTGTCCAAACTATAGTAAGGTTTAGATGTTGACCTCCAAATAATCTTGCGTTGTGCTGACGTTGCGATGACCCAGCAGTTCCAGCACCAAATAGATGTCGTCACTCTCCTCATAAAGACGCTGCGCAGGCTGCGGTCATCTCTATTCCCGGGGGTCAACGCAACGTCTAAGATGTCACCCGTGTCATTGATGATCAGGTGAAGTTTGAATCCATAAAACCATCCCATAGAGGTTTTCCCGCGTTCAGAAACCTTCTCCGCAAAGACCTTGTGGAATGAAATCCGCTTGTTATCACACACCCGCAACCGTGTCGAATCCACGAAAGAGATACCGCGACAGGTTCCGGTGTGTGTCGAGAGGTAAAACGTCAGCAGTCTCAAGACTTCTTTTTTCAGTTGCACCAAACGCGTATAACTCACCAACCGTGGAAACGCAGCCTGCCAATAGACGCAGACGTGTTTGAAATAAAAGTGCTTAAACGTCCGATACCCACTTTGATGGAAAGCGATCAGGACCGTCATCACCTCGCTCGGATGCAGGGTTCGGGGACGTCCCCGGGGGTCTATCCGTGTTGCCTCCGGGAGACACGGTGTGGATTTCATTTTCTCATATTCAAGAAAAAAGTCGTCTATTTCACAGAAAAGTGATACAATACTCATCGGAGAACTCCTTTTGGTGAAGATGTGATAACTTCATTATACCAAAAGGGTTCTCTCTATACAAAAACTTTTCAATTATTTATCAAACTCACGTTAGTAAGATAATAATCCTGATAATCCCGCCTTTTATATAGCAGCGAAAAAGGAGGCACCAACCTGTAATGAGACATTTTACTACTATTTTTCAGTTGCGTCGATATATGCGAAACATCAAACTTTCCCTCCTGCTGTGGATGTGCATACTATTCGTTCCACACGGTGCCGATGCGCAAACAGAACGGGAGTTACCGCGCATGTCAGCACACCGGACTTCTGAGGAAATCAAAGTCGATGGAGTGTTTGACGAACCCGTTTGGCAAAGCGTAGAACCCATCCGTCAACTCTATCAAATCCAACCCGATCAAGGCGAACCGGCGACAGAAGCATCCGAAATCCGCATCCTTTACGATGACCAAAAGCTGTACTTTGGTTTCATCTTTTACGATGAGATGGACAAGATTGTCGCTAACGACATGCGTCGGGATTCACCAGGCTTGCGTTCCAACGATTACGGCTTTTTGCTGTTAGACACCTACAACGACCGACGAAACGCTGTTTTCTTCCGGTTTACCCCAGTGGGTGGGATGGAAGACACGGCGGTCTCCAACAGTGGTGGGAGTCTCAATACAAGTTGGGATATTGTTTGGGAGTGCCGTTGTAGAATCAATGAAGACCATTGGACAGCAGAGATCGCAATCCCGTTCAGCCAACTCCGCTTTGAACGCAGCGAGGTGATGAATTGGGGCATAAACTTCGGTCGCGAAATCGCGCGAAAGCAGGAACTCGATGCATGGAATGAAGCACCCAAAACGTATGGAGGATTGGCGAAGTACCGAACAGCGTATTTCGGCACCCTTGAAGGGATAGAAGGTATTACGCCATCAAGGCATCTGGAATTGCTGCCGTATGTATTACCCGGCGCGAGTTATGGATCGTCAGTAGAAGAAACTGAAGGTGTATTTGAAGCCGGTGTGGATTTCAAATACGGCGTAACCCCGAACCTGACTGCTGATTTGACCGTTAACACCGATTTTGCCCAAGTAGAGGCAGATCAGGAACAGGTGAACCTGACGCGTTTTAGCCTCTTTTTTCCCGAACAGCGTCCGTTTTTCTTAGAAGGTGCCAGTATTTTCGATGTTGGGATTCCACGCCCGAGTTTCCGTAGACCGCCCCCTTTACTGCTTTTCTATAGCCGTCGTATCGGGCTTGCGGGAGGACGTGCAATTCCGATCCTTGGCGGTGGCAAAATGACAGGAAAAATTGGACCTTACGGTATAGGGATCCTAAACGTCCTGACAAACACATTTGAAGAGGACGAGATGGGAGTACCTGAGGAGGACCTATTCAGTGAACCGCGCACAAATTACTCAGTAGTGAGAGTGAATCGAGACATTTTAGAGGGTTCAACCGTTGGCGGAATCTTTATCAATAAGCAAGATGCTGATGCGTACAATCGCACAGCAGGACTCGACTTTTCTTACCGTCCTACGCGAGAGATTAATATTCAGGGGTTGTGGTCGCGCACCTTTGAAGCAGATATTACTGGCAATAGCAACGCCTTCTTTTTTGGTGGCGATTGGCGCACAAACCTGTTTCGACTCGACGCTTCGTATACAGACATTGGCGAGGACTTCAATCCCGAAGTCGGGTTCGTTCAACGTCTGAATCCAGATAATCCGATCAATTTCCGACGCATTCGGGGTGATGCCAGTTACACGCCGTGGCCTGATAAATTTGGTATCCGTGAGATTCAGATTGGACCGGAAATCGATCTTATTCTGACCCATGAGAATGAGTTAGCAGCCGGAGAGATAACTTTTGATACGCAATTTGAGTTTGAGCCAGGCGACGACATCGGTTTCCAAGTCAAGAACACAACAGAAAACCTTGATCGGGATTTTCGGATTCAAGGGGTTAGCATTCCAATTGACGATTACAATTTTACATCATTTCAGATATCAGGTCGGACCAGCAGCAGTCGTATGCTTGCAGCAGAGGTACAAGTGGAACTCGGCGAGTTCTATCACGGTACGAGACGGGGTTTCTTAATAGATGCGATCGCGCGACCGACTGCTCGGTTGAGTATAGAACCGTTCATTGAATTCAACCGTATTACCCTACCTGACGAAGAATTCGATGCCAATGCTTTCGGCGGACGTATCGGCTATTCTTTCTCAACGATACTCTTCACGAAGTTATTCTCACAATGGAGTACGGATAGAGATGTCCTCTCCGCAAACTTTCTCATCAACTATATCTACCGCCCCGGTAGCGATATTTACCTTGTCTTCGACCAGAGTTACGACACCCGTGATGGCGGTGTCAAACTCCTCGGTTGGACGGTCGTCGGGAAGATGACCTACTGGTGGAACCGTTAACACTTTTCAAACTGAACATGGAGATCTTTTAATGCCAAGAAAATTTACAATAAAATCAAACAAACCTTTGTTTTTTAATTGGGGTTGGTTATTCGTTATCTCACTCGCTTTCCATTTGAGCCATAACGCTACAGCTGAAAACTGGATCCAAAAAGCAGACATGCCAATTCCCAGACTTTTTTTCTCCGTATCCGCTATTAACAACCAACTTTACACTATCGGTGGGATGCTCGCTGAACCCGTTGACTTTGTTGATGCTTATGACCCAGATGAGGACAAATGGGTCCAGAAAGCGAGTCTGCCAGCGGCACGCGCGGGTGTTGTAACCTGCGTCACCGATGGGAAGATCTACGCTATCGGCGGGTGGAGCGGGCAATCTCCAGCCCTTGGAAGCGTTGAAGAATATGATCCCGGAACTGATACATGGACCCAAAAGGCAGATATGCCCACACCCCGCTCCTTTTTTACGGCGACCGCTGTAGCTGGAAAAATTTACGCTATTGGTGGTGTCGCACAAAATGTTGGCCCCATATTGCCGACGGTAGAAGAATATGATCCCGGAACTGATACATGGACCCAAAAAGCAGATATGCCGACACCGATTTCAGGGATGGCCGCCGCGAGCATTGATAGGAAAATATATCTCATTGGTGGGACACCTGCGGTGCAAGGCCCCGTACTCGAAACAGTTCAAGAATATGACCCAGCCACTGATACATGGACCCAAAAAGCAGATATGCCGACACCTCGAACGGCTTTGGCAG
>VXPE01000005.1:3260-56778 GCA_009839745.1 Candidatus Poribacteria bacterium | reverse complement strand
ACTGATACATGGACCCAAAAAGCAGATATGCCGACACCTCGAACGGCTTTGGCAGTAGGCGTTGTGGCTGGAAAAATTTACGCCGTTGGGGGGACCTCCAATGTGCAAGGTCCTGGGCTAACAACCGTTGAAATATACGATCCCGACAAGGACACATGGACAGAAGCCCCCGAAATGCCAACGGCGAGAGTGTTCTTAGGGGTTGGCACTATTGCGAATAAAATCTATGCTGTTGGGGGTGTTGCAGAAGGGTTAGGGCCCGCGATTCTTCCAACTGTTGAGCAATTCGCTCCGAGCGGTCTGAGCGTAGCAGTACTGGATAGATTTCTTACCATCTGGGGTAAAATTAAGAAAACCAATTAGTATTACTCTGCACATTTAGCATCAATGACGAGGTTCCGAAACGCAATATCCAGATTATCGAATTGTGGACAGAATAGGCGCGGTTGAAAGACCGCGCCCTTGCGGTTAATATCCCCACGGTCTCGCCTGCTTGACTGCGAGTTTGCCGTCGCCCGTAATCTTGAACTCAATTTCCATGGCGAATTCGTTCGTCGGGGAAGTCGGTGTGTAGAGATTCCTGAATTTATTATGTACCATCCCAAGATAGAAACTAAGTTGGTGTAAGTATTCATCCTTTAGAATCCGTTCGCCATTCGCCGTTCGATTGGATGTCGTTACGACCCTATAATTATTACTATCCCACCAATCCAACAAAATCTCCTCAGGCACAGATTGTTCTTCAGGATTCGTCACGAGGTCTTCCCCGACTTGGGTGTTGAGGTAATAATTCCCCTGCGTCTGATAGACGACATCATCACTTACAGCCACACCATTTGCTAATTCGCTTTCAAAATTGGGATGGATCAGCACTCCCATAGCCGTAACGAAAGGGTCAATACGATAGAAATCACGTGCCTCAAACGCCCGGAAATTCCAGAGACTCGCAAACACCTGCTTAATCGATTTGGACAAATGCCCTTCGTTCGGGTGATGTGTATAGGAGTCGTATAAACCTGCGCCGCTGAAACCGGGGAGATCCTCGTTGTTGGTACTGGAACGGCACCGGAGAGATGTCCCTTCTGGAAACGCGTTGTGTAATTTCGAAAGTGCGTCCATCATCCATGTCGGCATCTCACCCTTTTTAATTTCTGCTCGAAACTTTTTCAGCGCAGCTTCCTTCGTGTCGTGATCACTTAGAAACTCTGCATCTTTAAGCAACGCTTCAAGGTACTCATAGAAGTCGTTGTGCTTCATGAATTCGTCGTAGAAATAGAACGGTATCCCGAACCCATTCGGAACAGTCCCTTCGGGAAACCCAAACGTCCGCAGTGTTGCGAGGTTCGCGGTTTTCACACCGAAGCGCGCCGCGTCCGTAAACCCGATGTCGTCCAGCGGTAGAATCTGCTTCACAGAAAGGTCGCGTTCAGGTCTTTGCACCTTTGAAGGACGTAAATCAACGAAGTGGGTTTCCACCTCTTTAAGCGTCGCCTCCCTAATTTCAAAGCCGTCTGCGTTCACCGCATAGTAGACATACTTACCGATGAGCGGTGCAATAGAATTGTTCTCCCACGCCTTGGTGATGAAGGCATTGGGGACTTTGTCTTGAATAGCCCGGAGGTTGACGTGCGAAAGCGGCGTTTGTCGAACCCCTGTAATTACCCCAGCAACCCTTGGCATCTCGTTTGGTAATGTCTTACAGATAACAATGTCCCGAACCGCAGGACGTTCACCTATCTCCAATAGACGTAGCCGCCCAAATGACGAGGTCTGATTCAATGGAAGGTAACCGATGTTCGCGTAAAGATCATCCTCAAAGTAAACAGGGAATTCCGCAGCGTCATAGCGTGCTTTCTCGCGTTCATAAATCCCGACTGCTCCCCACAATGGGCAATAACCGAGTCTGTTTTCCAGTATCGGCATCTTCGCCACGAGCAGATCATGGGCAAGTTTGATCTCTTCAAACGGGAATGCGTCATTTGGATTAAACTCAAAGGTATAGACCCCGGGTTCGCCATTTGGAGACGTGAAAAGTGGACGATAACTCAACACCCCGCGCATCTGCCCTTGCCCTCGTCGCAAACCCGCAACGCGCATGAAGGCACCATGTGAACGATGCGTCTCTGTATTCATGAAGTAAAGTTCTGGGTTCTGAGTATGTGTTCTTTCAATCTGAAACTTTACAAATTCAATCCCGATAAGTTGGGTATCAATGCGGACTTCTGTGCCTTGATACGACAATTTTTCAAAGGTCTCTCTGTCAGGAATCGTGGCTGTGCCGTCCTTGAATGCGACCTGATCTGGATCCAAGCGTGGTCCTGTAGGCTCTCTTGAACCGCGTCCCCAACCGCCTCCACCTCTACGGCGAGATCTATCTCGCTGCCCGGTGCGCATCTCGCGAATCTGACTCTCACTGAATTGGGTGCCTTTGGCATCTTCCAGCCGCATCACCCTTACCATGAACTCCTTTTCGGATTCACTGAGCTCAACGTCTCGGTCAAAATCAAATCGCTTCTCTACCTGTAAGAGCTTATCTTGTGTCCAAGTGTTTAGGACAACTGCCATTGAAAATACCAGAACACACAGGAAAAGGGTTATGATAATATGTTTCCGTTTCATCTGTTTCCTCTCTAAGCATTGGGAATCTCTATGGGAAGCACACGTTCTTTACTTAGATTAGGCAAACAAGGGCTGAATTTGTTCAAAAAAAATACCTACCTTTTATATTTCCCGTCTTTGCTAAATGTGTTATGATTCAGATAAGGTTTTATTTGCTATCAGGAGATAAATTATGCCATTCAATATGTTGATGTTTACGTGTGCGATCGCCGCGCTGCCAGAACCAACGGTGAATCCGTCGGTCGCCGATCCAATCTTGCTCGCTCACCGCGGTTTGGTGGAGCACGCGCCTGAGAACACGCTACCCGCTTTTGCCGCAGCCATCGAGTTAGGCTTATCAATAGAGTTGGATGTCTACCAGACACGCGACGAGCACCTGGTGGTCATTCACGATAAAACTGTGGACCGCACGACCAACGGCACGGGTGAAGTAACCGAAATGACCTTGGCGGCAATCCGCGAACTGGATGCCGGAAGTTGGTTCGACCAGCGTTTCAATGGCGAGAAGGTACCGACATTAGAAGAGGTTTTCAAACTCATTCGCGAGCGTCAGCGAACTCAGGTGACCATCGCACTGAATATGAAAGTTATCTCGTCGGGGATTGAGAAGAACATCGTGCAACTCGTCGAAAAATACGGACTGTTTAATCAACTCTGCGCCTTCGGTCAGCCCAGTGATTCGAGTCGTCGCTTTAAAGAAGCCAATCCAAAGTTACAGACCACGGTATATCTAAATAACAGTGAAGCCGATCAGTTTACTGCAGCACTGCACGATCCACTCGCAGACTGCTTGTGGGTGCATTTCATGCCAAATGCAGAAGCGGTGGAACAGGCACATAAACTCAGTAAGCAAGTCTGGCTCGCCTTGCATATCGGTGAGAAGCAACCCGACATCTGGGACAAAGCCCGCGCCATCAAAATCGACGCTATCTGTACCGATTGGCCGCTGGCGTGCAGTCAATATTGGCGTCTCTCTACGAAACCCTCCGATTTTTGACGTTCGTTCAACCCCGATGCCCCTACCAAACGCGCACAGATAATAACGAAGTTGATACTCTTAAGAAGCTAATGTTCAGTTTTCAATTTCGCCCAAACCGTTGCCAGTTTTGCTTGCGGAGACACCGCGGCAAAACCGAGTGCCACAGATAATCCACTGTCCGCAATCGCTTTCACATCAGCATCCGAGAGTGCGACATTGAAAAATGCGATCTCATCAATGAGACCGGTGAAAGCCTCCTGCTTGTCGTCTCTGGAGCCAATATACTTTGGACCTGCTTTAAATGGACCTGCGGCGGCATTAGATGCTTCTTCTTCGCCATCAACATAGACCTTCACTTCTTTACCGTCATAAGTCCCCGCAATCTGATGCCACTTATCATCGTTCAACAAGGATTTCGACCACGTATTATGGGGAATCGGTTGGGCACACTGTCCAGCAAAATTTAATTTGTGGTCCCTTAATGTCAGGATAACGTCGCCGCAGGGACCTACGATGATGTCAGACCATGCGGGGGCGGCAGGTGTTTTAATAAAAGCAACGATCGATACTTCGTCTTCATAGTCAGAAAAATCACCGACAGCAACATGCGCACCACCTTCAAACTTTAACGCGCCTTCAAACTTGCCATCGACCCATTGGGCATCAACAATCTTTCCATCATTGCCATTCTCGGAAGCATCTTTTGCCTCACCGCCTTTCCCTTCATCAAAGAACCATATCCCCAAAAGTGCGTTCGCATCGAGCTTGGCAGCACTTAGATTCGGAATCATGAAACTGATGCAGATTAGGGTTGCATATACCAAAATTGCTTTTTTTAATTGGAAGACTCTCATTTTTAACTCCATTTGTAAATGTAGGGGTTAATCGAGCGTAATTCCATCACGGATTACACTGTCTTTTGGCACGGACTCTTGAATTCAATTAGGTTCAATAACGAGATAACTCACACTCTTCGCCTCCATCTTAATTGGAATCTCAACGTTGTAATTCCGGTCGATTTTATAGTGTTGGAACGCCCCGTCCGCTTCACGAATCTTCGCAATCTCAGACACTCCAGTATAATAGAGTGGTAATTTCAAAGTGGTCCGCTGCACCCTCCGCGTCGGATTATAGAGCATTGCGAGTCCACAGGGCGTGATTTGCGCGTTGACGTGAAGCATACAATCAATAGAGCGACCATCTGGGCGCCGCACGTGAATCAGGTCAGATTCCAGTATTGGACGATACTTTTTGTAGAAGTCAACCCATTTCTTAACCACCGCTTTCGTCTCTTCAGTATCAAAGAGCCGGGGACCGCGATAGCATGCAATCACGCCACTGCCGAAATTCTGTGATAGATGTGATTCATAGTCATCAAGATGTTCACAAAGCGGTTCAAACGTTGCGGCTGCTCCACCGCCGTGATACTCTACCAACGGAACGAACATCCACCCCATACTGGGTGTCTTTTCATACGTCCCATCGTAGATATTCTGCCGGGCAATTAGAATTTGTCGCTCGCGGGGCAAACTGAAATTCGTTTCGCGATACCCCATACCGCATTTGTTGGAACCGTTGAGGTAATACTGATCTGGCGAATTGATATAGATACCGCGTTTTCGGCATTCGTGGTAAAAACGAACACACGCTTCCCACTGGCGCAACTGCGAATCCGCTAAACCGTTATGATGTTCGTGCGTCGTTGCCGCACAGACATCCCCATGATACGGACCATCCGTCTCTATGACATCCATTCCGGTTGCATCCATGAAATTCAGCACCCGCTGGAAATAGCCATCTGCCCATCTACTGGCGAGGCAAGCACTTTGTCCAAATCGACTTCCGGGTTTCCCAGTGTCTGGATCAATACAGTTGAAGTCCGCGCCCACATCCCGCGAAGCACACATCAGTGTATAACCTCCGAGTTGAATCCCTTTGCTATGTGCGTAATCGGTGACTCCCTTCAGTGTAGCGATGTATTCCGAGTCTTCGCTCTCAATATTGAATCCACTCCCAAAGGTCATAATCACCATTTCAAATCCGACTTCTGCACACTGATCAATTGCCAAACGAACCGCTTCAGGGTCGGCACTTCGAACGTGCATGAGGATTGGATTCTCTGTGACCTGTGGTGCGACCGTGCGATACATCTTGCGGCGTGCGAGTCCTTTTCGTTCACGATCATCACTATCCTGCAGAATCTCGAAGGTACGAAAACTCTTGAAAGTCTCTTCGGGTTGAAGCAGTATCCCAGGACCGAGCGGATAACGACTTGTCATTAACAGCGGCATCTGATAGCGATAATCGACCTGTGTCTTGTAATCCGCATCTGGACCCCACTGTGTCGTTTCCATTCCACTAAAAGCATAATCACTTTCGACATACAGCCGATGCTTTTCCTGTTCGTTGACGGCAAGGATTTCACAGCTTAACGCATCCAGTTGAATCGATTTTTGTCCGTCATTGTGAATCGTGATCCACTTAGACGACACCGGAATGCCTTGGTAGAGTTCATAATGGACACAAACCCGAAGGGAGTCAACAGATGGTGGCGGTGAGAACACAACCGTCAGTGTCACACCCTCTGACGGATACACTGATGGTGTCGTAGAACGCCTGCGGACCCACGGGTAAGGGGTATCAGGTTCACCGACTCTATATTCGCAAAATTGAAATGCGTTCGGATCACTGGTCAAGTCCGAAATCCAATCCGAATCAAGATAGGCGTAATCGGGCTGTCCTTTCAGTCCACCGACCTCAAACGGGTGTCCGTTAATCGTAAGCACTGCCTCCGGTTTAATGCCACGGAGGAGACTGCTACCCGTAATTTGATTGGTATAATCGACCGTTGCGAAATTAGGTGAAGTGACGAATGTCCGCTCAATGAGCCCATTACCGAGAATAAGCCGATTGTCTGCTTCTTTTACCGAAGCAGGCTGCGGAAAAGGGTGAATCAACCAATCATTTTGCTGTGATGTGTACTGCATATAAAGTCCCTATTTCGTTGTTTTGTGTTTGACATGGTTTCAGTATATCGCTGAAAAAAAATAACGCAAGAACAATTCTGTTAATGCAGCAGCCTATTTTTAATTTAAATTGTAGGTTGGATCGATCCATGCTAAAATGCTAAATCACACTTACGGTAGGTATCATCGGCTATGGAAACCTCGCGCGGGAACTGCGACAGTTGTTGGCTCCGTTTCATTGTAAACTACACGCCTACGATCCGTGGCTTCCCGATACACACCTACAACAGCAGGGGATACAGCCGATGGGGCTGGAGGAACTGCTGATCACGCCCTTTTCGATATCGGCAGAATGGTTACAGATGACGTTGAAGCCATCTCGGTAGGATTACCGCCGATCCGTATGCAAGTCGCACACCCCGAACTTGTCGCAAGACGTTGAGCTCAATGTCGCAAATCCCTCAATTAATACGGCAATTCAATAGATAACGTCGACAAAAACTCATCTGCTACGCGGCGATTGTATACACGGGCTGCAATGACTGAGCCGTAGATGTTGCCGACATAGAAAATACCGCTGATTGTGCCGAGCGTCCACCCTTTCACCGACGAAAGCCCATCTCTCTGGAAACCGTCGTAAGCCTGCCAACCCGTTAAACTAACCATGAACAAAGAGGCGAACGCATCGCTGAGCCTTTCTGTATAGAGCCGTCCAGCCCCAGGAATGATCGTGGAGAGAATCCCAGCCAAAACCGGACTACGCGTCGGCAACCGAGTGCCCATCTCTGCATAATCGTGATACACTATCGCTTTTTGGCTGACCGAATCCACTTCCGATCCCCGCAACGTCTTGAAAACTTCACCCGCTTCGGACCACTGTTTTTGCATCAGATAAGACAGCCCAATTAACTGCTCGGCTTCGGCGTGTTGCCGTGTATCTGTTATATCCGGCAGCGTTTCATGTAGAAACAGGGCAGTCTGTTCAAACTGATCTGTCAGAAAATAGGTCGCACCCATCTGATAGTAAACACGGCTCATAAACCGACCTTCAGGGTGCATCCGTAAAAGCATCTGAAAATTCTGGAGCGCTTGTTCGGTTTGACCCGCAAAACGATAACAAAGGGCAATTCTATAGCGAATCTGCTCGCTTTCTTGTGGCTGATAAAAGAGATAACGTTCGTATTCACCGGCTGCGCGGAGGTAATCACCTTGCTCATACAGAAAATCGGCGAATTTACGGACGTTTTCGGGGGCATAGTATTCAATAGATTCTTCGGCGGCTACGCAGGATAGGAGCGTAAGAGTGAAGAAAATTAGGAACAGGAATTTGGGTAATTGGGTGGTGTTCATATAACTCACAGGTGTTTTTGCTTGAGTATTTCTATGTATTTCCGTCAGGTTGAATGAGGGGACTTGCCACTTTACAACATTTATTTTTAGATCCGGTGCGGTTAGAAACCGCACCTACCGGGCCTGGGAAAATAAATATTACTGAATTAAATACTTAAACTTCATAAAACCGCACCTACCGGATGTTATAGGGGACAGAATTATTTAAAAGTTGCATAGTTTGAAACGGGGTCAATGTATTTTCCTGTTATCTCATCTTTATGGTAATGCTGCGTCTGAGACCCATTGCACCGAAGGAGTCTATCCGCGGTCAACAGGATCCCTCGTCCGAGACCATATTCCTGTATACACGCCATACCGAAGTGGGAACATGTCGGGTGGAAGTTGCATGACGGACCGTCTTGGCTGGAGACAAACTTCTGATAGAGTCGAATCAATCCCATCGCAACGAGTTTTAGTTCGGAAGGTGCCTGTGGATTAAAACGGACAGTTTCCTGTGCTCTCGGCATTGTAATTGGGTTGACTTTACGAATGAATGTTAGGTCCGCGGCTTCACCCGCAAACGCAGGTAAACCCCAAAAAACAACGAACACACAGGACACACTGAAAAGGACAAAACGGTTTACCATTTGATCTCTTTGACCTCTATCGATTCAGGAATTGTGAAATCGAGTATTGAATTTCGTGGTTCTACGTTTACCTGTGGATTGCTATAGATAACCTGTTCGCGTTGGAGCACTTCAGATTTCTCACGGTAGGTGCTGGAAGTAACCATCAGCGGAACATAGTTCATGCCGACTTTGCTGTGGTTCTGATAGTGCGATCTGGCGATGATATAACCTTTCGGATTCTTAACTTCGGCAGAAATAAGTCTGTCGTCTTGCATACCGAGGATAACAGGACCGAGCGTATCTTTCGCTTTCTTAGGCGGACTCCAGTAGCTATAGAGCACTCCGTTTACGATATCGTGCTTTTCCAAAGAATACCCGATCGCTGTCAATCCGTGCTCGGCTTGTGTGGACTGGATAATGGACTCAACAAACGGAAGTGGAATCCGCCCTTGAGAAATAAATCGAAACGCCTGTTTCTCTATGGGATAATAAATTTCAAGGGCGTTGTCCTCTATAATCATTATTTGTCTAAGAGGCTCGACGACCTCAATGACAACTCGCGCCTCTTTTACATTGTAGTGAAGGGTCCCTGCAATGTGCTCGGTTTTGTCGTTTTCGGTTAATTCGCGCGTAAAGTCCAAAGAGAGTGTCTTTAATGGTGCTGCATGGAGCACACCAACGCACAAGAGTAAGAACAAAAATATTAGGGAAATATGAAAGCTTTTAAACACTTTACTCTTTACAATGCCTCAACGGGATTCTTTGGGAGTTTTAGCTGCGTGCGAACGGCTTGGCGCACCTCAGTGCATACGTGCATAGCATGCTGGGTATCCTCGGAGGTTCTTGAATCCCCCGGATATCGAGGGTCCACTGCATACGTTGTTATTCTCTTAAAGTCAGGCTGCCAACGGGCCCACGTCGGAAGTGTTTGGACAATCAGGTCCAGTAATTCTTGAAGGTTATGTGTCCTTGGAGTATGGATGTTTGCCTCCTGCAGCCACGCCTTTAAATACTTTTCAATACACTGTTGGACATGAAAACAGATAATATCATGCAATGGATTTGGTGCTTGCAGAAGCTGCTGGACAGCCGCATAATCGTTTTCAGCCTTTTCTATCCACTCCAACGTCAATGGGTTCATGCCGTTCTTCTCCTTTTCGGCAAGGTTTGTTCCGTAATGCATGAATCGTAGGTTTTTGACGTTGCAGGCTGCATCAGAACCGTGAAGCACTTCTCCTTTTTCGGTGATATCGCGGAGAAACCAGTCGTTATATGAAACGCGATACGCAATTTCTTCTGGAGAGCGTACCCAGAGGTCCATACTGAAACGACGCGGAATCTGTTGATGAATTTCAAGTGCCTTACGAGTAAACTCTGACTTCGGAATGTCCATCACAACAAGCAGATCTACATCCGAGTCCTCTGTCGGCGTGCCGTAGGCATAGGAGCCAAAAAGGATTACTTGGAGCGGTGCGAATCTCCGAACGATATCATCACATGTCGCTTGAATATCTTCCCGGGTAACCATGTGAAACCTCCTTTTAATCAGAGTATAACATACTCGATAAGGGTTTGTCAAGACTCCCGGTAGAGAGAAATTATGATAGCGATGCCTGCTGTAGGAGATCAGGATTTGCGAAAGCGGCATTTGGCGCGCCGTCAAAAATTACTGTCCCCTCGCGTAATAAGAGGACACGATCAGCGTATCTTAAGGTGAGTTCCGTGTCGTGTGTTGCAAAAATGAGGGTTTTATTTTCGCGACGGATCTCGTCGCAGAGTTCGTCCATCAACTGGTGGAGATGGTGTGCATCTTGACCCGTGGTGGGTTCATCAAGCAGAAAAAGATCAGGGTATAGGGAAAAGGTTGCTGCGACAGCAACCCGTTGGCGTTGTCCTCGAGAGAGCGAATAGGGTGCCTCCGAGTCAAGATTTCGTAAATCAAACCGCGCAAGCGTTTCATCAATTCTATTTTCGAGAATCTGTGCGGGGAATTTGAGGTTTTTGGGTCCGAATGCGACTTCATCTCGAACCGTCTCCGCTTGTAGTAATAGGTCTGGATCCTGAAAAACGATACCAACTTTACCTGCCAACTGATGAAGTTTCGGACGATCGGACACCTTTCCAGCAAGGACAATTTCCCCTGCCGCCGGACGCAACAACCCCGCGATGAGATGGATCAAGGTCGTCTTCCCAGAACCGTTTGCCCCCATGATAGCGAGGACTTCCCCACGCGGCACCGCGCAAGAGATTGAACGCACCGCATCTTCACCGGTGTTCGGATAACTGAATTGGAGTTCTCGGATGCTAAGGAGAGGATTTTGAGATGTTATCTCACCAGCACCCTTTCGGGATACAGTTGAGGGGACCCCGCGCGAGGCTTCCTCGGTTTTCGGAACCTGCACACCCAAACGCTGATATGGCGTGAGATCTTGAAACGCCTCCGCTTCGGGCAGGTCCAGATAGAGTCGCCCTGCGTCCATCAGCCATACACGATCACACAACGGAGCGACCTCTTTGGTTCGATGGGTTGCCAAAACGATTGTTATGCCTAACTCCTTATTCAACTTTGTGACGATAGTGAGGATATCGCGTGTTCCATGCGGATCAAGATGGCTCGTTGGTTCATCTAACAGCAGGACGCGCGGTTGCATAGCACAGACAGCCGCAAGCGCAACGCGCTGTTTTTGACCGCCAGAAAGCGATGCGATCTCCCGCGATGCAAAGTCGGGAAGTCCCACCTGTTTCAAGGCAATAGCAATCCGTTCCTTAATTTTGGAGGGAGGAAAACCGAGATTCTCGAGTCCAAAGGCGATTTCGTCTTCGACTCGCGTGCAAAAGAGTTGATCGTTGGGGTTTTGGAAGAGGAGAGCGGTCTGTTGACACGTTGTCGCCAGGGGCTGCGTAGCGAGGTCTTGACCGTTAAGACGCACCGTTCCGGTAAGCGTTCCTGCCGAAGCATGCGGAATCAAACCGTTCAGTGTCCGCAGTAAAGTAGATTTGCCGCATCCGGTTGGGCCCGTCAGTAGCACAAACGCTCCCGAAGGAATGCGTGTCGTAATACTGTGCAGCGTCGGGGTCTCACGACTCGGATAGGTAAAACCGAGATTTTCTATCTCAATAGACGCCATGGTCTAACTAACTGAGTCCTTCAATCTGGACAGGGACAGAACCGAAGAGTTGCTCTAAATGCCGTTGGACAGAGTCTCGGAAAGCGTCAAAAGATTCTTGGACGTTCTGCTTGAAATCGTCGTGGAGTTGCTCGTGTTGCGCACGAACCCGGGTAAAGAGATTGTGGACATACATCTGGAGCTCACCGAGTCTTTCAGTCTGTGCCTTAGCGAAAGTGCCGACAGCCGCTTTAAAAGCATTGAACTCCGCGTCCAAGTACTCCTTGAACACCGACTTCTGAAACCCGGCAAGTGCACCGTGCGCTGCGTATCGGAAATCCTCGTGAATCGAATCGTACTCCTTCTTAACACGATCAAAGAGTTGCCGCGAATAGTTCTGAATCTCACCCATCCGGTTGTCCGGTGCGTGTGAAAACTGTGAGATCTCCTCCTTAAACGTATCCATTTCGTGATCTAGGAACTTTCTGAAATCTTCAACAGCGATCGTATGACGCGTCGTTTTCTCCAGGTGGTAACCCATGACCGCCAGTCGCACGGCTTCCGGGAACATCTTACGATGGTTTTTGAGTGTCTTGAACAAATAGCGTGTGTACTCCCAGCCTTGTCTGGAGAAAAGTTGTTGCTGGACGGATCTCATAAAGGCACGTAATTCTTCCATCCGAATCGATCTCACATTGTGTGATGTATGCGGCATGTGCTCAAGCAGCGTCAAACACCGTGCGAAATAGTTCTTTAGGGTCGGATCATAGAGCGTCGAAACAACCCGTCGATATTCCGCCATAAGTTCCTCGCGCGGTATTTCCGGTACAAAATTAAGGGTCATGTCGGTCTGATTTCCGCTGGACTCCCCAAGCAACCGATCTTCCTGTTTCAGTCGGTGCCACAGGTCGGTCTCTTTTAAAGCCGTCAGCAGTCCTGCCATCGCCATCGGTATACCGGCTTCCTGAATAAAATTGATGTGAGAATCAAACTCGGTGTCCCCATCAAGCCCGATAATAAATCCGCCTGTAACCTCCATCCCCTTGCTCTGTATCTTCCTGATTGCCCGCAAGAGGTAACTCCCGGCTTCCTCCTCCTTGCTGGTGTTCTGTCCTTTGGAAGTGCTGAGGAGTGCTTCATCATTGGGACTCTCAATGCCGAGGAATACCATGTTAAAACCTGCCCCGCTCATTGCGTCGAGCATATCTGGGATTTCCACGAGGTTTACACTGGCTTCGGTATAGAGCGAAAACGGGAATTGGCGTTCCTCCTGCCATTGTTGCACAGCCGGCAATAAACGCATCGCATCGCGTTTGTTACCGATAAAATTATCATCCACAACGAACATCGCACCATCCCAACCGAGTTTATAGAGCATCTCAAACTCACCGAGCATCTGTTCATTGCTTTTCGTGCGTGGCACGCGTCCAAACAACTTCGTAATATCGCAAAACTCACAATTAAAAGGACATCCCCGCGAAAACTGGAGTGCCATTGATCCGTAAGCGTTGATGTTAATAAGGTCGTAACGGGGGGGTGGCGTCTTCGTGATATCCGGTTTCCGCTTCTCGCGATAGATATCTTGCGCACTCCCACTCTCAAAATCGGTTAAGAAGTCTTCAAATACCTCCTCAACTTCACCAAAGAGAAAATGGTCAATCTCAGCATCGGTTTCCTCTTTGATATTATCATAGTAGGAGGTCGGGTGTGGTCCCCCAGCGATGATAGGGACTGAGGCGCGATTACAGCGTTCGGCAACTTCATAAAGCGAGTCTTTTTGAACGATCATCGTCGATGTCAGCGCGACATCCGCCCATTCGAGATGCGCATCCGTCAGCGGTTCAATGTTCATATCAACGACTTTTAGGTTATAATTCTTGGGGAACATTCCGGCGATCGTCAACAATCCAAGCGGGGGCATCGATGATTGTTTACCAAGAAATTCTAAGGCGTACTTAAAACCCCAATAGGATGGCGGGAATTTTGGATAAACAAATAAGGCATTTGGCATAATATATATCCATCTCCTTGCGGGCGAACTTCCATGCCCATATTGCCAAAATTTTTTGAATATTTTATAAATTTAATGACTCCTATCAATTATGATACCACAATTTCAAATTTTTATCAAATTTTTTCTTCACAAGGTATTGCATTAACTGACAATTGATCTCCCACAAGATCGTGATCACGGAACAGTCTCTATTGAAGCATTGGTTGCCTGTAGCATCCTGTGCATGTTAAAATTACTTTCGACGCATAGGTGCTGATCCAATGGAGAGGATAGATGTATAGATCCCAACTTCCACAATTCATACTATTTTTCAGTGGCGTTCTCTTTTGTCTGGCAAGTCATCCGCAAACACTGTTGTATGGCGCAGAGGATCTTGAACAGCGCACTCCCGCGGAAGAATCAATCATATCACCAAACGAAGATACAGAAGGAACGGCACAAGCCTATTACCGTATTCGCCACCTCCGTTTTAATGGGAATACCCATTTAAATGAGAAAAAACTGATAACACTGTTTGGATGGCAGGAAGAAAAATCCTATTCTCGTGAAGAAATTATAGCGGGGTTTGAACGCATCGTAACAGGTTATCGGGATGCAGGCTATATATTCGCAGAAACATCTCCCACCATCACAAAGATTTCTGAAGATGAACACGGCAACGGCGAAACGTCTATATCTATCAGCGTAGAAATTGTTGAAGGCAAACCGCTCCGCACTGGGACGTTAACATTTTCGGGAAATCAACGCTTTTCGGAATCGGAAATTCGAGACCAATTCGGGATAAAAGAGGGAAGATCCTTTACACAGGTGGCATTGGAACAGGGAATCGAACGCCTCCAAGCGTTTTACAGTGAACATGGATACCCGAAAATCGAGATCGCGCCTCAGAACATCCAACTTTTGCCAGAAACAGGCACCATCAATTTCGAGTTGAATATCCGAGAAGGGGCACAGATTCGGATCGGTGAAGTCAAGGTAAGCGGACTCAAGAAAACCAAAACGAAGGTGGTCCTTCGGGAAATGCACGTGAAACCGAATGACAACTTCAAGCAGCGTGATATCGACACAAGTTATCGTCGCTTACGAAATTTGGGATATTTCTATCAAGTTGATCCAAACGTGTTGGAAGCGGGTGGAACAGAAGATAGCATCAATTTCCACGCCCGAGTCACCGAAGCACGCACAGGACAATTGAGCGGGGTTGTCGGATATGCGCCACCGGAGTCAGACGTTGACGCTGCCCCACAACTCACGGGTGTGCTTGAAGCCCGCGAAACCAACCTCTTAGGAACGGGCAGACAGGTTAACTTGTATTGGAAATCTGGGCTGCTGAAGATCTTACGGGTCGGCTATGCAGAACCGTGGATATTTGGCAACCCCCTAACCATCGGAATAGAATACGGGCAACTCGAACAACGTAATCCCAATAGCGGACAGCTCCAAGGTTTTGCTGATAATGCCTCAGAAACCGTTTCCGAAGAACAGTCGGGGAGTATAAGTGCAACAACGAACTTCGGACGCGTCTTTGAAGGAATTATGACGTTGGGCTATAAACGGATTAACGTGCCAAATGTAGGTACCCCTTCAGTGATACCCTCTACGCTCGATTTCCAAACGCCTATCCTTCCCGATCCAAGTACTATTTCGCCCACCGAACCTACGCCCTACATCGGCACGAAATACAGTGTCACACTCCGTTTAACACGAGATACCCGTGACTATTTTCTCAACCCGACACGCGGACGGCGGGATAGTATCGCTTTTGAAGTGTCACGGAGCGATTTTCGTCTCCGAAAAGCATGGCTTTCTCTACAACAATATTTTCCAACATGGCGAAAACAGACAGTTGCCGTTGAACTCCACGGTGCCGCCGCATGGGGTTTTACGACGCAGCTTGCAAGCGAATCTAATATAGCTATCCCGCCAACCGAACTTTTCTATCTCGGGGGTGCGACCACTTTACGAGGATACGATGAAGACTGGTTCTCTGGACCGCGCCGTGTGTATGCCAACCTCGAATACCGATTCCTCGTCGGACCGGATTCCCAAATTTTTGTGTTCACGGATTTAGGGGCTGTCACCTTGATTGAAACCCCCTCGGTCTTCGATACACTTCGTGTCGGTTATGGATTTGGGGCACGGCTTGAATCCAGAGGTGGCATCCTACGCATCAATTACGGACTCGCCGCGGGAGACTCCCTCTTGCGAGGAAAAATCCACGTTAATCTCGGCGCGGCGTTTTAGCGTCTACCTTTTAATTTGCCAAGTGCGGAAATATGTTATAAAATTATATATGGAAGTAATAACCAGAATATTCAATTACTGGAGGTTTAGATGACCAAAAACAAGAAATTACAGAGTTGGGTCGAAGAAGCCGCCGCGCTTTGCGAACCCGATTCTATCTACTGGTGTGATGGTTCTCAAGAAGAAAACGATCGACTCTGTGAAGAATTAGTTCAAAAAGGGACCTTTATTCGCTTAGACCCCGAAAAACGTCCAGGGAGTTACCTAGCGCGTTCTAACCCTGCCGATGTCGCACGCGTTGAAGACCGAACGTTTATCTGCGCGAAAACGCCACTCGAAGCAGGACCGACAAACAATTGGCACGATCCCGATGAGATGAAAGAGACCCTCAAAGGGCTTTTCAAGGGTTGCATGAAAGGCAGGACGATGTATGTTGTGCCGTTCAGCATGGGACCGCTCGGTTCCCCCATTTCACACATCGGCGTTGAAATTAGCGATTCCCCCTACGTTGTTGTGAACATGCGGATTATGACACGCATGGGCAGTGCCGTCTTAGATGTCTTAGGCGAAGACGGTGACTTTGTGCCGTGTCTACACTCTGTCGGAATGCCATTGGAACCCGGACAAGCCGATGTCGTCTGGCCCTGTGATTCGGAGAACAAATACATCGTCCATTTTCCCGAAGAACGTTCCATCTGGTCCTACGGTAGCGGCTACGGTGGAAACGCCCTGCTCGGCAAAAAATGCTATGCCCTCCGTATCGCCTCTATTATGGCGAAAAACGATGGATGGATGGCAGAACACATGCTCATTTTGGGACTCACGAGTCCGGAAGGCGAGAAAACTTATATCGCTGCAGCGTTCCCAAGTGCCTGTGGTAAGACGAACCTCGCGATGCTGACGCCAACCATCCCCGGTTGGAAAGCAGAGACCATCGGTGACGACATTGCATGGATGAAATTCGGTGAAGACGGAAGGCTCTACGCGATTAACCCTGAAGCAGGCTTCTTCGGTGTAGCACCCGGAACATCAATGGACACCAATCCGAATGCAATGCATACGCTCGCCTCAAACTCAATCTTCACGAATGCCGCCCTCACAGAAGATGGTGATGTCTGGTGGGAAGAGATGAGCGAAGATCTCCCCGAAACCCTCACCAGTTGGCTCGGTGAAGCGTGGCATCCGGGTGATGAAAAAACAGCGGCACACCCAAATTCACGCTATACCACCCCCGCAGCGCAATGCCCGATCATCGATCCGAACTGGGAAAACCCGAAGGGCGTTCCAATTTCGGCGATCCTTTTCGGTGGACGCCGTGCTACGACTGTCCCTCTCGTATTTGAAGCGTTTGATTGGCAGCACGGCACCTTCATTGGCTCCATCGCTTCCTCCGAACGCACAGCCGCCGCAGCAGGCACGGTCGGTGAACTCCGACGCGATCCGATGGCGATGCTCCCGTTCTGTGGCTACAACATGGGCGATTACTTCGCACACTGGTTAGAGATGGGGAAAAACACCGATGCCAGCAAACTGCCGAAGATTTTCTACGTCAATTGGTTCCGTAAAGACGCTGACGGTGGATGGCTCTGGCCCGGCTTCGGAGAAAACAGTCGTGTGCTGAAATGGATCGTGGAACGTGTCTCTGGCACAGGCGAAGCAGTTGAAACACCGATCGGTTACTTACCCAAATCTGGTGCCATTGATACCAGTGGATTAGACGTAACAGACGATCAGATGGCAGAACTGCTGGACGTAAATGTCGAAGAATGGCTCAACGAAATTGAATCCATTCGAGAACATTACGCGCGCTTTGAGGAAACACTGCCCGAAGCGTTATCCGATGAATTGGCGGCGTTAGAAACACGTCTGCGTGAAAAGCAATAAAACCGACCTATCCGATTATAGGGTGAAGTCTCTGTGCTTCGCCCTATTTTGTCTACTACAGCGATAAGGAGAATGATATTGTCAACAAAACCATGTCCTACAAGTCCTTCCCATGCGGAGGACATTATTCACCCACGCGTCCTGCCTTTCGTAATGGTTCACCTTGCATGCCTTGCGATTTTCTGGGTGGACGTTCAACCCATCGACTGGATTATATGTGGTGCATTGTATGTTATCCGTATGTTTGGCATTACTGCTGGATACCATCGTTATTTTTCCCACCGCTCCTTCAAAACAAGCCGCGGATTCCAATTTTTTCTGGCATTTCTCGGTCAGAGCTCAGCGCAACAAGGCGTGCTCTGGTGGGCGGCGAAGCATCGCGAACATCATAAGTACTCCGATACAGAGCAAGATATACATTCCCCAATACAACACGGATTCTGGTATTCTCACGTGCTGTGGATTTTCTCTAAACGCGGTCGGACCGCAGATTACAGTATAATTAAGGATTTCCAGAAATACCCAGAACTGGTTTGGCTGAATAAATGGGACATATTGCCCCCGTTCCTCTTAGGTGTTCTCGTTTGGGCGATTGCGGGTTGGTCAGGACTCGTCGTAGGATTCCTCGTGAGCACGGTGATCCTTTATCACGGGACATTTACGATTAATTCTCTCGCACATGTGATAGGTAAACAGCCGTATGTCACGGGGGACCATTCACGCAACAACCTATTCCTCGCTATTATTACGTTGGGGGAAGGCTGGCATAACAATCATCACCACTTTCCGAGTGCTGCACCGCAAGGATTTCGTTGGTGGCAAATTGATGTCACGTACTATATTCTGAAAACCTTGTCCTTCTTTAAAATCGTTTGGGACCTACGTCTGCCACCGGCACATGTCGTTGCAGGTAAGCGTAGACTCTCTCTAACAACCATCGAAAATGCTGCACACCAACTCGCTGCGAGTGTTTCGATTGAACACATCGGTAAAACGGTTTTGCAAGCGTGGGCACATACGCCAAAGTTAGAAGAACTCCGTAAACGCGCTCGCATCAGCCAATCGGAGGTAGAAGCGTTCCTCAAAGAGATGAAAATCCTTGAGTTGCCGCCCATTGCAAACCTGAAACACCGAGCACAAAATATGTTTGCGCATATCCCATCGCTAAACCCAATTATCGAACGAGCAAATCAGATTCTCGTTCAGGCAGTTTCGGTATGGTTAGTCCAAAACCATGTTTACGACACGGGGCTTAGGGTGTCGTGAATGTTAATGTTGATTCTTTTCAGGCAATGTGATATCTTAAGTCCAACACCTCATTCAAGAAGAACCACTGATACAATCTGTTATTGAAGGCAGTCGTCGCTTACACAAATTCATCCTGCTTTTGAAAAAATGATGAAAACCGCCAAATTCACCATAATCTTAGCTATCTTTCTTGTAGGAGGGATTTGTAATCCCGACATCCAAGGTGCCCCTTTCACCTACCACTGGGAAATAGATGAAACCCCGGAAGGCAGCGAAAGTGCTACCGTGGTTGAACCTGTGCAAGTGACGCTGCTGGATGAACCGATAGAAATTGCCTCACATAGTGCTTCTTTAGCGTTGATGCGGAAGTATTCTGTACATTTGGGACCTGAATGGAGTACAGGGCATGCCTACAGATTGCTCCAAACTTTTGAATCTATCCCACAAGAAACGAACAACCCTTACGCGGACAGTCCCGGAGTAGCATCCTCTATTTGGAGACTTAGCGACCTTCATATTCAAGATGACATTTCGGTAGAATACCGAGACGGTCAGAGAACAACCACTATTGCTGAAGAAGCGTTTGTGCATGCCACACCGCTGTTAGCAAAATTGAAGGCGTTCGAGGTCGGTATTTCTCTAAACGCCTTCATAATGCTGTAGCGGTGTTTATTTTTATAGATTACAGACAGACGAAACTTCACTCATGCGCAAAATGGTTATCCTGAAATAATTTTTTCTATTTCTCTGGCTCTGAGTAGTCTCCATCGTAAGTTGACCTTGGTTTGTAGTAGGGCAATTCATTGCCCGTCAATATATATTTAGAACGTGAGATGAATCGTTCTACTACAAACACACCCGCTTTTAGTAAAAACTATTAATTTTGAACCTGTCTATAAACTTTCCTGTTCAAAGACTGCATCCGTTCCTACCTCAATTCTAACCGGTGCTAAATACGGACGGATGGCTTCCGTATCTACACCGACACCGAGTCCAGGTAAATCCTTTATCCGAACCATTCCATCGGATTCAACCTCGAACGGTTCCGCTACCAACCGCTGCGACAATTCCGATCCCGCCGCTGGATATTCTAATAAGTTAAAATCAGGGTTCGTCGCGAAAACGTGAAATGCGGCGGCAAGACTCAGGTGGCTCTTAAACGTGTGGTTGACGTACTGGATACCATGCTCTTCCGCGAGCTGACGGACCTGGAAAGAAGGCAGAATCCCTCCGATACGTCCCGCGTCAATCTGCACGAACTCGATCCCGCCGTGGACGATAATATCTTCTGCCATCCGGTAGGTGTTCGATCCTTCACCTGCTGCGATACGAACAGATGGGTTCCGACGCGTTAGCGCACCATAGGCCTCGACTGCATCGGGAGCAAGGGGTTCCTCCAGCCACGTTGGGGAAAATTGTGAGAATGCCTCAGCACGCTGGTAAGCCGTTTCGTGATCGCTCTCCCAGACAACGCCAGCGTCAATCATAATCTGGGCTTCTGTTCCCATCCCTTCACGCGCTGCACGCACGAGTGCGATGTCGTGTGCCTCGCCGAATTTTCCCATCGGTCCCCAACCGAACTTCGCAGCACGGTATCCTTGTTCGCGTAGCCGTGCCGCTATGCGATAGGTCGCTTCGGGGGTATCTCCAAAAAGGACAGAGGCATACGGTAGTTTAGGGTGTGCTGTGCTGGATGTTCCTGACATCTCGGCGAGGAGACGGTAGATAGGTTTATTTAACTGTTGCCCAACAACGTCCCACAACGCTATTTCAGCACCACTGTAAGCGTGCTGTATCTGTTGAATATCCAATCCATTTCGGAGTGTCTTTTCACTCAGTCGGAGTATATCATCGGGTCCGTCAAGCGTTTCGCCAATGAGTGAACTGCGAATATTGATGATATTTCCGTGAGACATCGGGCAACAATAAACCGCCAGACTGACTAACGGCGACGCATCACATTCACCCCAACCCTCAAGTCCTGTATCCGTTTGAATACGGACTAAAAGTGTGTCTTGTGTGCCATCTGCCGCAGTTGTGATATCTGGCATCCGCAGATAAAAGGGATCGACGGCGGTGATTTTCATTCTCTATTCCCCACGATCTTCTGTAGTGTCAATCGGAGGAATAGCAGCATCGTCTTGTTCTGTTCGTGGGGTAGGGAACACACGCATCACCGAAATCAGGAACCAACCGAGTAACCCGACACCCGCGCCAATACACATCGCAATGCCCGCGCCTCTCGGTGTGGCGATCTGATCCATCGTCTCTCGGTCAAGTTCGCAGGAGAGGTTTTTAATATGTCTGACAGCGATTGTCCGTTTCTCACCATCTTGGACGTACTCAATCATCGGTGCTGTGTTGCCGTCTATTGTAAGATCCGTGCTTCCTGAAGGGGTATTGATCTCGATCACGTCTTCTCCGGGGTCGCCTATCCAACTCGCTTTCATACCCCTTATCCCGTCTGCATCACGGATGGGTTCAACGCGCGTCCGATACAGCATATTCCCTAAAAGCGTGAAGGCGATGTCTTTGGATTTTGATAAAGCATTTCCCAATTTTTCTGAATTCACGACTTTCTCCAATCGTTTTGATATCCGTTCCCTACACAGGGCACGCACAAATATCTATGTGAATTAAATCTGCTAATTTATCGTTTAAGGAATAATAAGATTGCTAAGATGCATTATAGCGGAAAATCTCCTAAATGTCAAGACCTCTCTACCGCGTAAAAAACTATTGACGAATCAGATATTTTGTGCGAAAATATAAATAAGGTTGTACCTGAAAACAGATATTCGTTAGAAACGCTATAGACAAAGGTTGGTTCTTGGCAGGTTATCCTTTACAGTGTTCTACGACACCGAAAATAAAATCCATCTTGTACAGTGAACATCGTGCACAGAGGAGTTTTCACATGCGGAGTGCCCCGGTTTCATCGAAAAGTCAAACGCCTTATGAACGACAAATTCCGCTTTTTCCGTTACAGACGGTCTTGTTCCCCGGCGGATTTTTACCGCTGCACATCTTTGAACCCCGTTACCGGACGATGGTTAAATTCTGTTTAGAACATCAGTCCGAGTTTGGAGTTGTGCTTATCAAAGAAGGAGAGGAGGTCGGTGAAGCCGCAACACCCTATGAAATTGGGACAGCTGCCCGTATCCTTCAAGTTGAACATTTAGACGACGACCGCATGAATATTATCACAGCTGGTGAATACCGCTTTCAGATTCTGGAAGTTCAGGAGCATCTCTCCTATCTTACAGGTCGGGTCCAGATGTTAGATGACTTGGATACAGAAATTGAATCGGTATCTGAATTACTCACGACACAAGCTGAAGAATTGTATACGGCATACGAAAAGTTATCCAGTCGATTAATTTTTGCTTGGAGTCCACCTGAAGAACAACCGGATGATCCGCGGGAACTCGCTTACCAAGTCGGCATACGGTTACGGATTTCCCTTGAAGAAAAGCAAACCTTATTGGAGACAATTCCGTTAGAGCAGCTCCTCACACGCGAAATCGAAATTCTGACCGATCAGAATCGGCGGATCTCTTTTCAACTGGCGGCGCAAAACAATTGAGAAGGACACAATCACGTTGGACGAAGTTAGCAGACTTCCCGTATTGAGACGCTCGCTCCTACGGCACACAATCCTATCTGCAACGCTATAATACAATGGCACTAAAGACTCCCATCCATCAATTTACTGAAACCCGGTCGATCCAGATTACATCCCGGGATTTCTTCTATGTTAGCAATCTCTTATCGGTTGCTCGGCTCCTCACGGTGCCTTTTATCTTTTACTTTATTTACCGTGCCCAGTGGGTCGTCGCTATTGCCTGTGGTGCAGTCGCCGTTATTACGGATCTGTTAGATGGGTTCTTTGCCCGGCGTTTGAAGCAGCACACTGAACTCGGTTATATCTTAGATCCGGTGGCAGATAAGCTCGCGCTCTCCGCAGGAATCTTTGCCCTCGCTATATTCCATTCCAGGTTTCCCGTATGGGCATTTCTGGTGATTGTTGTCCGTGATACCTTAATCGTACTCGGCAATGCAGTCTTGGCATATAAGGCGAAGATGATCACCCGTTCTAACCTGTGGGGAAAATGTACCAGTTTCTTTTTGTCAGTTGTTATACTGCTGTATCTGCTCCGTCCGATAATTCCATATTTACCGAGGAATATTGAATTTTACGGACTTTGTCTGGCGTTAGTGTTTGTATTTATCTCAACGGTGAGTTATGCTCACCACATGTTTCGCGTGTTGGAAACACAGAACCGTTAGTAAATCCAAATCAAGATAAGAAAACCTAACAACTGCATCTTGAGACTGTGAAATGCACTTCCAGATGCATGTTAAAAGGAAATACCGTGATGGCTTACAAAGAACTCGCAACGAGAAAACCTTTTATTGTTAACAAGAACTTAGGCAGTGCCGTTGAGGTCGAACCCGAAGATCTAACACAAACCACCGCCGATGGTGTACCCGTCGTTGTTCCAACCCAGAAGCAAAAATACGATTTTGACCGCAATGGCTGGCTCTTAGTTCCGAGTGTTTTGTCGGATACCGACATCGTGGAAATGCGTGAATTCTGCCAACGTCTGTCCGAGGCACCCGAACGCATTCCAGAACCGGAACGGTGTGCCCTCGGGGGTCCACTTCAAAAACTCGCTGATCATCCGGTTGTCGTTGGGTTTCTGAATGAATTCTTGGCATATCCACCCGCAGCGAGTGAGGATTGCTACGGGTTTCGACTGGAAGAAACAGCGGCATCCGTAGGGAATATCGCAACGCCTCCTGATATCCAGTCAGGACTTCACAAAGGAAATGGATTGTTTCGCTTACCAGGGGATTCTCATCTCTATCGGTGCGTGCCGGGACGCGGCTGGAGTGGGTTGACACGTGCTGTATGGGAACTCACCGAAGTCACTGCCCACACGAACAGCATTCGGTTTATTACGGGGAGCCATAAAGCCGCATATCCGATACCAGAAGCCTCGCAGAATCCAGATTCCCCGTTGTGGGAGACGTATGAATGCCCGCCCGGTTCTCTCTTTCTTTTCACGGAATCTATGACGCAGACGCAGGTTCACGTCAGTGCTGCTGAGCGGGTCACTCTCTCGAATTTGTATAATACGGTGGCGAGTCGTTGGTCGAATTGGTTACCGCATCCGCAGCTCATTGAAGCGATGCCCGTCAAACGACAGACACTCTTCCGAGAGGCGTATGCAGGCGGCAACGTCGTGAATGGAGATTTTAATCAGCGGACATCTGCTTATCCCCCCGACGTTTAAAGGAACGTTAATACCTATACCGCCCTAACCGAACCGCAAGGAAAAATTAAAAAATGGAAAAACAGACAGACAAAAATCAGCAACCTTGGCTCGGTGCATTGTTGCCACCGGATACCTGCGAATTTCCGACCCGAAACGCCGACGGTTTCGCGATTCCTGAGTTGACTCCTGAACAACGTTATGCGTTTGATACGCACGGTTGGTTTCTGGTCCCAGAGGTATTTACCGGATCAGAACTCAAGGAGATGCGTGATTTCGGCTGCCGACTACACCACGACCCGGAATCTATTCCAGAGCATGAGCGGAGTCCCGTCGGGGGTCCCTTGCAGAAACTCATCGACCATCCGCTTGTTGTTTCACTCCTCAACGAATTCACGGCGCATCCGGCTGTAACCAGTCCAGAGTGCTACGGTTTTGCTGTTGAAAGTGCGAGCCTTTTTTATCGCGCGCCCGGCATGGGGCACTTTGGACCCCACAACGGCAACGGTTTACTCCGTTTTCCCGGTGATGTTCACTACTACAACGCCTTCCCCGGCAAAGGCTACAGCCCGCACACCCGTATTGTATGGGAATTGAACGAAGTAAAGAAAGGACAGGGCGGCACGCTTTTAGTAACCGGTAGCCACAAATCGGTTTACACCGCACCCGCTGATATCCAAAATCCTAATTCCGATATTTGGGCGACTTACGGCTGCCCGGGCGGTTCACTCCTCTTTTTCACAGAAGCACTCACCCACAGTGCCACGGAGTGGACGAATACTGAAAACGATAGGATCGCCGTTTTTAACCTGTATAGTCCTGTTGACAGCGGTTTCGCGAAGGTATACAAGCCACCTCCAAAACTCCTCGCTGAAATGCCCCCGCTGCGGAGAACCCTGTTCCGGGACCGGTATGTCGTCGACAATCCCAACGGCACGCCATAGCAACGCAAAGGAAAACCAACGGAGTCATTATGTCTACAGAACAACCGAACGTCCTCTGGATTTATGGTGAAGACCTCTCGCCGGACCTCGGCTGTTACGGCACCCCCGCCGTGGCAACACCAAATGTTGATCGGCTCGCGTCCGAGGGTGTTCGTTATACGAACGCTTTCGTCACATGTCCAGTCTGTTCCCCAAGCCGTTCCGCCCTGATGACAGGAACCTATCAGACACACTTTGACGCACACAACCATCGCAGCAATCGTGATAAACCCTTGCAGGCGGATATGAAACTAATCACCGATTGCTTCCGGGAAGCAGGCTATTTTACTTGCAACAGTCCAGGGCCCCCTTATGACCGCCCCGGAAAAACCGATTTCAACTTTCAGCGCGAACACCCCTTTGATGGCATCGACTGGCGCGAACGTCCTGAAGGGCAACCCTTTTACGCACAGATTAACATCCCTGATACACACCGCGTCTTCAAGCCTGACCGAGAGCGTCCTATCTCCCCGGAGGCTGTCGAATTGCCCCCTTACTATCCCGACCATCCGCTTGTCCGAAAGGATTGGGCACTCTACCTTGAGAGCATTCAAATTTTAGATAAGAAGGTCGGACAAATCCTCAAACGGCTGGATGATGAAGGACTCTCGGACAACACGATCGTCTTCTTCATGAGTGATCACGGGCGGGCGCATATCCGTTGTAAGCAGTTCCTCTATGATGGCGGTATCCATATCCCACTCATTGTTCGATTGCCTGGGGGCGTTGAACCTGGGACTGTTGATGATAAACTCATCAGCGGCGTTGATTTCGCGCCGACAGCACTATCCCTCGTTGGGATTGACATTCCTGACTTCATGCAAGGGCAAGTTTTCCTCGGAACCGATGCAACATCCCGCGACGCAATCTTCGCAGCGAGAGATCGATGTGATGGAACGGATGACAGAATCCGGTGCATACGGACACACCGCTATAAACTCATTCGCAATTATCACCCTGAGCGTCCCTATATGCAATTCAACGGCTACAAGAAGCAGCAGTATCCACTCTGGGCATTGATGCCGTTGTTATCAGCAAAGGGTAAGTTATCCGACGCCCAGCAGCATTTCATGAAACAGACGCGTCCGCCTGAAGAATTATACGATCTGGAAGCGGATCCCTCTGAAATTAATAACCTCGCCGCGGATCCAGATTATGACACTCTCCGAAACGAACTCGCAACGCAGCTCGACACATGGATGGTAGAAACAGGCGATATGGGAGATATTCCCGAATCCTCAGAGGTCACCACGTATTGGGACGAGAATATGGCGGAAAGGTTCAAGCAAGACATGGAACAACGCGGACTCTCACACGATATAAGCGATGCGGATTACGTCGCATGGTGGGAAAATCACCTACTAACTTAACGAGGAACAATATGAAACACCGATTCGGGTTTGATGCCCCAAAAAATAAACCGATCGAAGCCTCGATCCAATGGGCAGCGGAAAATGGGTTTGGATATATCGACTTCCAAGCCGATGTTCCACCAAATGACATAGCCTCATTTGACGCAAAGCGCGTCCGCAAAGTTCGAGATCTCTGTGAAACACACGAAGTTGCTATGGGTATTCATCCTTCGTCGGCGATCAACAATGCCGAGTACGTGCCGATTATGTCTGAAGCAGTCGATAACTACCTTTTTGCCAATTTAGAACTTGCCCAACGCCTTGGGTGTGGGTGGCTCATTGGGCATGGTGGTTATCATTTCGGAGATGTCGCGCAACGCCGTGATGCTGCGATTGAACGCATCCAGCGATTGGTCGCGCGGGCAGAACAGGCAGAGATAGTCATCTTCTTTGAGAACCACAACCGAGAACCCGAACACGCCGAAATCCATTATATCCCCCATAATGTTGAAGAGACACACTGGTTTTTCGATGCACTTCGTTCTCCGTATCTCAAGTGGGCGTTTAATGTCGCACACGGGCATCTCGTTCCTGAAGGATGGCAAGGGTTTTTGGAGGCTTTCGGTGTAGAGAACATCGGTCAGGTCCGACTTAATGACAATACCGGTGAGTATGAAATCCATCTCATCCCGGGAGAAGGGACGATTGATTTTGCGGATCTATTTGCGCAGTTGAATGGGCGCGGCTATGAGGGGTGGTTTAGCCTCGGTTTCGGGGATGACACAGACAAAGTGCGCGTCCGAGATGAATTCGCTGCGCATTTGTAGTGGTAATTGTCAATCTTGACAACCTAACGATAAAATGAATAAACGGACACACCCCAGATAAGCCGAATCAGGACCCATGTGCCGCCGACAATAAATTGCCCGAGGATGAGTCCCAAAAACAGGGGTAACACGCGGTGATAGAGCCGAATCCCACCGAACCGCAAAATGAGATTCTTGATACCCCAGCTAATCAGCACGGAGAACCAAAGCCAACCGAAGGTCCACATGCTACTCGCCACCGCATAACCGGTAGGATGAAACGGGAACATCGGAAAACGGGTACGCATCCACCACAGCAACCCCGTAAATAGAAAACCGACTCCCATAAACGTCACGGCGGGGATGTCCGTTTCTGTCGGATAGTAGAGCCACGAGCGGAGCATATTGTAACCCCCGCTTCCCAATCCAGGGTTCGCACCTATCTTGTAAGAAACCACCAAGTATGCCCAAAACGAAGCGAGAATCCCAAAAAAGACACCGCACATCAGTGCCACGACCATCCGTCCTGCACGCATATTCGCCACTTCCACGAGTTTAAAACCTTCTAACGTATGAGGCATCGGATGGGCGCGGTACCCACGATTAAACGCGAAATAGAGCGACATCATCGTTAAACTCGGTGGCGGAATCATGCGAGAACCGAGTGAATCTATGATAAATTGTCGGGGGTTAGCGACGAACATCTCATGGGTCGGGGGTCCGACCTCGGCACGGACGCGTGTGATTCCCAACGCAAGCAGATAATAGATGGCGAAATACAAAGCTATCATCCAGATCGCCATCCCGCCACGGTGTGAAAAGATGAAGAGAAAAAGAACACCGCCGATCAATCCTGCCAGTGGCCATCGATAGTCCGTTGAATCTTGCATCTCCGGTGGAAGATTTGTATCTTTTTTCCCGATAAGGTTTCTGAATATGGCATAGAAGTGTTTGCGTCCACCGTAGAGTCCGAAACAGGCGATAGCCAGATACGCACCTACCCCTTGTGGTCCATCATAGGGAAAACCGGGCAAAACTTGAAGTCCCATCGCCCGTCCCAAAATGCGTTCCCCTTTCCAAAACAGGTAGAAAAACCAGAGCGAAAACGACATCTCCAACGGCATTAAAAAAGCAAGCCCTACACCGAATGAGAGAATATAGACAGGGGTCCAGCCCATTGCATCCCACGGTTTCTCGGTGAAATAGATGCCGAGGTCTGCCTTACGAACCGGTATCTCTGGAAACGTTGGAAAGAACGCATGGATGCCGTTAATCAGGTCGATACCCCCCGCAATCGCGAACCCTGCCCACAACATTCTGTTTTTAAAGAGTCTGCCATCTGAGTAGGTCATCTCTATCGGTAGGCGGACAATTGGGTAACTGAGCCGCTCCCGTTCAATCCACTGTTTCCGGAGGAGCAGATCGATGCAAATCATCACCCAAATCAGAACAGACAAAAAAATAGTCCACCATAAAATCGGTTCCCACCATGCTGACAGATACCTTTGTGTATAAAAGGTTGTATCGCCATCGTAGAAATCTTGCAAGACGGACAACTCACTGAGGGTCATCCAATTCGGGAGGTGCCGCCAGAAGAGTTGTTGCCATTCATTTTCGGGAGTCGCAAACCAAAAACCGTTCGGGATCACAGGCACGACCGTCTGCATCATATCATGCCCCGCAATCGCCGATGAGATAGAGAGGATGACGTAGATAGTGAGCAGTTCTCCCTGTCGGAGCGCGAAACGGGGCAATAGCAATTTGAGCAAGAAATTGAGGCACGTCACCACCACCAATGTGACCACCACGTTGTAAATCAGCGACATCGTTGTGGGTAAGGTGCTCCAGTAACGGAGATGGTTCGCCATGATAAAATAGGTGTTGGGCGGTATGAGGACAATGCCGATTAAGATCGCACGGAAGGTTACACCGGGGTGTGCAGGTCGCGGTGTCTCTTGATGGGTTGAGGGATGTTTTGATGTATTTGTCATGCTTTCAATAATATATATTTTCAGAAACGCATCTGTCTCAACAGAATAGGGAAAAGTAACACGGATAGCACACAAAACAATCCGATGTTCCACATCCACAAGTGCGTTGGATCCGCGTCAAGAATTGATAACATCGCACACAGTGGACTCATCGCCGCAAACAACGGGATTGTGTTGAATGGCGGGACTGGAACCAGTGGAAGAAAAGTTGTGAGCAGAACCACACCGTAACTTACGTGCTTTGCCCGAATGGAAGAATTCCATAACGCAAAGCTCACGCCGATAAGGGCATAAAAAATACAACTTACCAATAAGACTGCCCCACATCTCACCAATTGCGCCACTGTCAAACCGCCTATGTAGGTTGAGAGTGCCAACAGTGGAATGGATAGCCAAATACTCCACAGCGTCCACACTACAATTGCACTGAGCTTACCTCCAAGGATTTTCCAATTCGTCAATGGCGTTAGCGCGAGAAATGCGCCGTTCTGCCCATATTCCCGTAGACGTGCTGGATAAGACGTGTGAGTTCTTTCCATACACCACGCCTCAACCGCATGCCGTGGCACCCAAAATTGCACAATCAAAAGAGCGATGATAAAAAGCGTATACGTCTGTTTCCCGACATCTATAGGTTTTCCCGTGCGACTGTCGGCATAGAATTCAACCGTTGCCACGAACAAAAGCAGCGCAAGGACACATATAATCAAAAACTGGATGCGCCGATATTTGGTAGAATTACAATAGCAATGGAGCTCTTTGAGGATGATGGCTAACATATATCTTCAGGGCTTATGTGGCTCTCTTTGCTGACGAGATTTCATTATCTACGGTGTTTTGTAGCGTAAACTTTTAGTTTGCGCAGGCGTAACCGCAATCTAATCGATGATGCGATACAGGAAACAACTTAGATTATTTTCCCATAAATGCCCAAGGTTTTCGTTGACACATTTCCACATAACTGCTATCTTCATTACAAACGAAATAAGGAGACCTCCCATGTCCAAACTTAATATCGCTTTAGTGGGTGCAGGCAGGCGAGGCAGCGCTGCGCATCTACCTGTTATTTCGAAACTCAAACATATTTACAATCTCGTTGCAATTTGCGATATAGACGAGGAAGTGGCAACGCACTACGCCAAACAATATGGGGCGACCCCGTACACCAATGTCCGAGACCTCGTTGCCCATGAACAACTGGATGTCGTTGATATTACTGCCCCGGCTCCCGCACATCACGCGATTGCATGTTTTATGGCGGATGCCGGTGTTCACATCCTTTGTGAAACACCTATTACTGTTACACTCCCCACAGCAGACCTGATAATTGAGCGTGCTAAAGCGAATAATGTCAAACTTGAGATCGCTGAAAACTATTATCGTGTGCCACGTGAGCGGTTTTTATCAAAGGTAATTGAAGCAGACGTTATCGGCGAAGTCGCTCGAATCTACCGAATTTTCCATGAAGGAGGGCATCATGGGATGAGCATGCTCCGCCTCCGTGCGGGGGCTCCTCCAAAATCTATGCTCGGTATCACACAAACAAGCCCTGTCATTCCGATTATCGACCGAATGAAGCGGCAGCATACAAGCGAAAACTGGAGTCTCGGCTTCATTGAATTCGACAACAACGCGACTGCTCTCATGGTGTATTCCAACGTTATCCACGCCCGATCCTTGGGACGCGGACAAACCGGTATTTCGCAGATCGATGGTAGCAAAGGTGCCATCGTCGGTGAGGATATCTACGTAACACCCGCAGACGATCTACAATCTGGCGCACAAGGGATCGCTTACCGTCCCGAGCGAACCACAATTGACGTAGATGGCGTTGAAGTCATTGAGAAGATCGAGTTGCAATTGCCTGAACAAACCGTGACATGGGAAAACCCGCTCAAAGACTATCCCATTCCTGAGAGACAGATGGCAGTCGCAGATGAGCTCCTCAGTATCGCCACGGCTGTGCTTAACGATACGGAACCTGAATACGGCGCAGCACTCGCGCGGCAGGACCAAGAGATGAACATCGCCATGAAAGAATCCGGGAATCGGAGCAGAGAAGCGATTGTTTTCCCTCTGACAGACCTAACAGCAGCAGAGCGCGACACCCACGAAAATTATCAGCAGCAACACGGACATCCGATTGAAGACGTTGAAGCCGGAATTGATACGTTTTTCCCGCGCAGCTAACATCATAGCATATTACGCGTGTGAATTCAAACGTTTTCGCTGAACATCGGATCTCTGCCCAGCAGGCGAGATTTCCTAACCTCGCCTTTATTCACGCACCTCTTGCTGTCCCCGTCCACTTTCTTGATATTTAAACTTGAAACCTTCCTAACTTAATGCTATACTTATTTTAAAATCTCAACGGCGAAAAACAATGTTACAATCCTATACTGCCCTTATCCTGCAAAGCGAAGGATAGTGGATCAGGTGGATATTGGAAGTCCGGCGAAAAAATGAAAAATGTTACACTTTTCACCAAATTATTTTTTTCAAAAAAAATCGCGACAGGAGAGACCCCCAAGGAACCCACACCACCAGTGGGTTCTCAACCGAAACACGCACAGAAATGCCAATTTAAAAATGTTATAAAAACGTAACATTTTGGAACATTAGCACCTATTGGTAGGTTGCCACTGTCTTTCTCAAAAGCTGCTCGCTTTGAACATGTAGGACGAAACCTTCGAGTGGACGATGAAAAACAAATTTTCCGATAATACCTTGAATACAGATAGCGTGCCTGAACGCAACCACGAACCTACAGAAAAAGGCAAAATCAAACTTCTGGATGTCGTCGCGCTCACACAAGATGTCCCTGAGCATAATCTCAAGCGTGGAGACATCGGCACAGTCGTTGAAATCCTTTCAAATGGCGAAGCATACGAGGTTGAATTCAGCAATGCTAATGGGCAAATGTGTAAGTGTGTTAGTTTTCTTGCCTCTCAACTTAGAGGGATTCCGCACGAACAGATAAAAGCGGATGCCAAACTTCAAAGAGATAAACGAGTAAAAGGAATTACAGAAAAGGGAAAAAATGCCGCTGCACAACGTCTCATTAAAGCGATGGAAAAACCACCCCATCTCACGGAAGAAGACATTGAAGTACTGAATCAGTCAATCAAAGAAGGGAAAATATCCATAAAGTTCGATTCGCCCTTTGATTCGGATGAACGGGAGCAATAAGACCTAAACCACGCGCTAATAGGGCAAACAATCTTAGTCTCTCCACTTCTTTTCTGTCAGAAAACCAAAATCAGGCATGTTCGGTTGTATTCTTGAAACTGTTTGATACCATTTTGGTTCTAAGGTATAATAGACTATAAATAAATTTAGCATCTTTTTATTTAAACGTCGAATTGTAATATGCAGGGGGTTCATTATAGCAAGAATGATTGGAGTATCTTGTTATAAGCAGTAAACCTAATCATCTCGATCTTTTTGGAAGGGCATGTAGGATTTCTGAAAGATTCAAGGAAATTGGGAATCATGAACACTAACACAAACTATAAGATTAGACCTGCGGGACGACACATTCTCACCATAGGTCGTGATCTCATTCAGGATAATTATGCCGCTGTTATTGAACTAGTAAAAAACGCTTATGATGCCGACTCACCTCAGGTGGACGTAGAATTTAAGAAGATTCCAAACCTTAGCGAATATTCCATCGTCATCTCTGATCATGGGCACGGTATGTCCAGAGATGATGTCATCAAAAAGTGGCTGGTGCCATCAACCCAGGACAAGGTAGAAAAGCAGCATAGTCGTTCTGGGCGAACACTACAAGGAAGTAAAGGGGTAGGACGCTATGCTGCATCGATTCTCGGTACGAATCTATCACTTAAAACGGTTACCGACGAAGGTGAGAAAACTACAGTACATATTGAATGGTCAGACTTTGAGAAGGGTCAATACCTAGATGATGTAGAAGTATTGGTTAAAACAACACAAGTTTCTGAATCACAAGGAACGTGCTTGACTATAAATGGGGATAGCAAGCTTCTTGTTGATTGGAATGAAGATCGGTTCGACAAACTCCGGTTTGAATTAAAGAAACTAACATCACCTACAATTAGCACATTTAGTCATGAAGATAGTAGCGATGTGTTCCAGATACATTTGACAGTCGAAGGTTTTCCTGGAATGGCGGACATTAAGGAAACCATTGAACCATATCCTCTGCTAGATCTATTTGACTATAAAATTTCAGGGGCCATTGGCAGCAACGGTAAAGGAGTTCTGACCTATACATCGCAGAAAGCCCGTAATATTCTAGATGAGCAGATTCTATTCGATTTTGAAGGGGCTACGAGCTGTGGTGAACTTGACATTGATATCCGAGTCTATGATCGCGACGCGGAAGCCATTACCTCCCTGATTAAACGCGGACTTACGGATGAATCAGGCAACTACGTGAGAAAAAGAGAGGCACGGCAGCTCCTAAACGCAAATAACGGTATCGCTGTTTACCGAAATGGCTTCCGGATCCGACCTCTAGGCGATGCCGAATTTGATTGGCTCAAACTTAATGAGCGTCGTATTCAAAACCCGACTCGCTGTATCGGCAGTAATCAAGCAATTGGATACGTCCAAATTCAGTCCCAGGATCAGTCCGGTTTGATTGAAAAAAGTGCCCGGGACGGACTCAGGGAAAATCGAGCGTTTGAACAATTAAAGAAAGTCACAGAGAAGGTATTAACAGAACTTGAAGTCCGGCGCTATATTTACAGAAGAAAAGAGGGTTTGAGTCGACCTGCCATTAGGGTAGAACAGAGTCTGCAAAGTCTTTTTTCGTCTGATGTCTTGAAACAGAATGTCCAAACACAACTTACCAAAAGGACAGTTGACCAAACAACTACTGACGAAATCATTAAACTTATTAATCAAGATACTGAAGCAAAAAACAAGGTGGTTGACGAAATTCGAGAGGCTGTCGCTATCTACCAAGCCCAAGCTGTCCTAGGGAAAATCGTCCGTGTAATTCTTCACGAAGCTAGCAAGCCTATTGCCTACTTCAACAACCAGACCCATACTCTCAAGCATTGGTGCAAATCATTTCAGAAAACCAAGGATCCGGTGAAGCTTGAGAAAATTGAGAGGATTGCTGACGGTATACACCGAAATGCCAAGGTTTTCGACAAACTCTTTGGCAGACTGAATCCGCTTGCAGTAGGAAAACGCGGGCCAAAGGAGTTATTAGAACTGAAGAAAACGATAGAGGACACTCTTCTGGTCTTTGAACATGAGATGAAATTGCACAATGTGTCTGCAAATGTCATCGGTCCTGATCACTTCAAATTTTCCGCTTGGTATCAGGATATCTATGAAATTTTCACAAATCTTGTGGACAATAGTCTCTATTGGATTGATGCGAAAGAAAGTCCAGTACGGAAAATCATGATCGACATCAAGACCGAAGGGAGTTGTCTTGTTCATATCGACTATCGCGATACTGGACCAGGGATTAAGGCAGCACATATTGACAGCGAGGTAATTTTTGAACCTGACTTTTCCACTAAACCCGGAAGCAAGAGTGGACTAGGACTAGCCATAGCTGGAGAAGCCGCAGATCGCAACGATCTTGAGTTAGTAGCCTTTGAATCTGATAAAGGGGCATATTTCAGGCTCCAACCGAAAGTAGAGGAGGAAAATGAGTGCAATGAAAATTCTACTCATTGAAGACGAAGAAGATCAACGAGAGGCCTTTAAGGAGGCGGTAGAAGTTTTCAATGACGACGAAAACAATCAAGGTGTTGAACCCGATACCGCAGCAAATCTCTCAGAAGCATCAAACAAAATTGATGGATCTTACGACGGTGTAATTATCGATCTGGTATTGGGCAACGATGCAGATGGCGGAAATAAAATCGTTCGCCAACTCGGTGATTCATTTACCAGAATACCTATTATCTTCGTTACAGCTTTCCCGGAGGACGTGGTCGATCACCCATCCATTATCCATACGCGTCGTCGGTCGGATGGAATCTATACATCCGATTTGCTATTGTTCCAGAAAATTTATGACACGGGCCTCACCCGTATCATGGGAGGCAGAGGTCTAATAGAACAACGACTTAATGACGTTTTCCTCAAAAACCTTCTACCGCAGATAAACACTTGGATATCCTATGCAGAAACAGATTCAGAACGAACCGAGAAAGCACTCCTCCGATACGCTCTAAATCACCTCATTCAATTTCTTGAGGAAGACGAGAAACTTTGCTTTCCTGAAGAATTTTACTTGTATCCTTCAGTGTTAGATAGAATTACAACCGGGAGTATAGTAACAGCAGATGACCAATGGTTCGTTGTCCTGAGCCCAGCCTGTGATCTCGTTCCCAGAGGAGAAAACGGTGTGCTCAACACAGATCACATCCTTTTAGTTGAGATCGAAAGCGTAGAGAAGATATTGGGCGGTAGCAAAAGTAAAAACAGAGTCAGCGAACTTTCTGCTAATAGACGCACTTACTATCATTGGCTCCCGCCGACTGATTTTTTTCAGGGTGGGATCCTCAATTTCAGAAGACTAACGACTCTTGACCAAGACGTTTTTGACGGAAAATTCGGAAAACCTACAATTCAGATATCTCCGTCTTTTGTAAAGGATATTGTATCACGCTTTTCCTCGTATTATGCCCGACAAGGTCAACCAGATATTGACAATAAGGATTTTATTGATCGCTACACTACCTAAATTCTCGACCCTACGTAGAAAGAGATCTCTCTATGCCCACACTCGAATTCAAAGGAAAACAACACATCTACGCCCACCACCTCACCGTCCCTTACCGCCCCCTCGAACCCGACAAAACCCGCTCCTGCAACCCGACTGACACAGACGACAACCTCATCATCCACGGCGACAACCTGCACGCCCTCAAAGCCTTGCTCCCGCGCTATGCCAACCGTATCAAGTGCATCTACATCGACCCACCCTACAATACTGGCAACGAGGGCTGGGTCTATAATGATAATGTAAACAGTCCAGTGATGCAGCAATGGCTCACGGAGAACGCACCCGTTGATAACGAAGACCTGGAACGACACGACAAATGGCTCTGCATGATGTGGCCGAGGTTGCACCTGCTCAAAGAATTGCTTTCAGACGATGGGATAATCTTCATCTCCATTGACGACAATGAAGTCCATCATTTACGGATGCTAATGGATGAAATTTTGGGAGATGAAAACTTTCTTGCAGATATTATTTGGCAACATCGCTATGGTAGAAGTAATAATGCCAAATTATTCTCAAACCAACGTGAACATGTTATTGCGTATAGAAAATCCGATGCTGTTTCTCACATTCGGGTTAAGCGGAATGAAGAACTTAATGAAACATATTCTAATCCTGATAATGACCCACGTGGTAGTTGGGTGTCTGCTTCGTATGTCAATCCTGCGACAAAAGAACAACGTCCAAATTTAGTTTATCCGTTAACAAATCCCTATACAGGAGAGTCTGTAAATCATCCTACGCATGCTTGGAAGTACAGCCAAAGCACCCATGAGAAACATGTTACGAAAGATAGGCTTTGGTGGGGACTTGACGGAAATTTGCGCTATCCCCGCCTTAAAAATTTTCTAAGTGAATCTGAAGAAAAAGGGATCGTCCCAATCGATTTAATGTTAGCAGATATTGCTGGGACTACAGATGAAGGAACAAAGCAGTTACAGACTGTCTTCCAAAGCGCAGCCCTTGAGTTCAACAATCCTAAACCTACAAGATTGATCGCAAACTTAATAGGGATTGCCGAAGGTGTATCAAGAAAAAATGACACTATTGTTCTTGACTCATTCGCTGGTAGCGGCACCACTGCCCATGCCGTTCTTGACCTCAATAGAGAAGATGGCGGCAATCGGAAGTTTATCCTCATTGAGTGTGAAGACTACGCCGACACCATCACCGCCGAGCGGGTCCGCCGTGTTATCAACGGGGTTCCCGATGCCCGTGATAATGCCCTCCGCGAAGGCTTAGGCGGCTCCTTTACCTATTGCACCTTAGGGAAACCGATTGAGATTGAAACAATGCTCACCGGAGAGGCGTTGCCCTCATACGCAGCACTCGCCGCCAACCTATTGTATACGACTTCTGGTGCTTCCATAGGCGCGGACACAGTGGGGGCAAAAAATGAGGACGGACTTTTCCACAGCGACGATGAAAACGACTACTATCTCCTCTACAAACCCGACCTTGAATGGTTACGCAGCAACGCCGCTATCCTCAACTTGGAACGCGCAGAACGTATTCGCGATGCCAGCCGCGATACCGGTAGAAAAGCAATCGTGTATGCCGCTGGCAATTACATCGGTCAGCGTGAACTCACACAGATGGGCATTATATTCTGCCAACTCCCCGATGCTCTGCACGAAAGATAAAAAGCCCTGGAATCGAGCATTACATTTTTTTCGTTGACACCCACGCCTAAATATGTTTTACTATCTCCAAAAGGAGACACCACGATGAAAACCATTCTTGTCCTCTTGATACTTCTTTCTGCAACCGCAATGCCAGCAGGCGCAGCGTTGACCGAGGCAGACCTCAATAAGATCCGCTTGATCGTCAAGGAAGAAATTAAAGAGGAACTCAAACCCATAAAAGCCGAGATCGGTTCCATAGAAACGAATATTGACACGCTAAAGTCGGATATTGGCACACTAAAGGAAGGGGTCGCACGGTTAGATGGACGGATGGACGGTGTTGAAAAACAGGTCGCACATGCTACAAATCTAACGTATGGACTCATCGCCCTTATTGTCGCCGCTATTGGTATCCCCACTTGGCTCGGAAAAAAGGATCGCGACCAAGAGCGAAAAATCGAAGAACTCAGGCAGGAAATCGAAACTCTCAAACAACAGAAGATTGTAGGTTCCCCCTGACAAAATAATACAATGCTGGAATTAAAGGAATATCAACGCGGTGCACTTGACGCTTTGGCTCGTTGGTTAGAAGCACTTGAAGATACACAACGTGAGTTAGAAATGATGATCGAAATGTTCAGACAGGCACCGACCGACATTCCGATCCCCGATGAACTGCGCAATTACCCGAAAGCTGCATGGCAAAAATTAAAAGGCAACGGCGGTGTCGCAGCAACCGCAGGCGAATACGTTGACCGCACCGACGAGGCAAACCGTCCTGTCCCACATATCTGTTTTAAAGTGCCAACAGGTGGCGGTAAAACCTTGCTCGCCGCTGCAGCACTGGAACGCCTCCCGTGGCAACGAGGTCTGGTCCTCTGGGTTGTGCCAAGCAAGGCGATCTATAATCAAACCAAAGTCGCCTTATGGGACAAACGACACCCCTACCGTAAGATGTTGAATCGGGCGAGCGCAGGTCGTGTCAAGATGCTGGAAAAGGAGGATACCTTCAACAGAGACGACATCGCCAATTATCTCTGTGTCATGCTGCTCATGCTCCCAGCAACCAACCGACAGAAAGGCAGGGAGTTCCTCCGTATGTTCCGGGATAGCGGACGCTACCCCAGTTTTTACCCCGACAGCGACGATATCTTCGGCAACACCCGTCTGCTAAATGAATACCCCGATCTGGAGTGCCACACGGAAGGTGGACTCGTCAAACAGAGCCTATTTAACGTCTTCAAGATGCTCCGTCCCATTGTTGTTCTGGACGAGGCACACAAGGCTTACGGCGCGAGAAATCGGCAAGCGAACGAAGAATTCGCCAAATCCATCAACCGCCTCGATCCACGCATAGTAATTGAACTCTCTGCCACCCCCAACCGCGGCATCAGCAATCTACTTGTCGATATTGAGGGACCCGACCTGAAAAAAGAGGAGATGATTAAGCTACCGGTGCAAGTGACATCGTTTCCGAATGCTGAGTGGCAATTAACCCTCAGCCAAGCCGCTGACGAACTGGAACGCCTTGATACCGAGGCGAAATCGTATGAGAACAGCACGGGACGGTATGTCCGCCCGATCGCTGTTGTCCGGGTGGAGCGAACTGGCAGGGATCAACGAGACAATGAGCGCATCCACGCTGAGGATGTCCGGGAGTATCTCACACAGAACCTTAGTGTGCCTTCGGATGCAGTCCGCGTCAAATCCGCTGAGAACGATGAACTCGGCAGGGAAAATCTACTCTCCGAATTTTCGCAGGTGCGTTGGATCATCACAAAATCCGCACTGATGGAAGGTTGGGATTGTCCTTTCGCTTATCTCTTGGTGATGCTCGACAATACCCAAGCACAACGGGCAATTACACAACTCGTCGGGCGCGTGATGCGGCAACCGCATGCCCAACTCACCGGTAGAGAATCACTGGATCAGTGCTACGTCTATTGCAATAATGTCGATGTCGGTGCCGTCGTCACGCAGGTGAAGAATGGCTTGGAATCGGAGGGATTGACAGGTTTAGGCGATGAAGTGATGGGCGCGTCGGATTCACGACAAGAGAGCGCACCGCAAGAGGTCCAACAGCAGACAGTCCAACGTCGGAGCCCGTTCCAAAATTCGGAGATTTACCTGCCCGTTGTCCGCCATAGAGATGGTAATAGATGGATTCAGCTTAATTACCAAGCACACATCCTACCGCATATAGATTGGTCAGCAATCGAACCTCCCGATCCACGATCATCTGCCCCGCAGCGTGTCCAACGGCAATCCGCAACAGTTGATATGGGTGAGGTCGCTCCTGTTTTCCGTCCCGAGCAAGAACCCTATATTGATAAAACTGTCAACATTTCCGATTTCGCACGCCGTCTGTCCGACCTTATGCCAAATCTCTGGCAAGCGGCTCGTATCGCACAGCAGCTGCACGAACGCCTTAGCGCAGAAGGGAACACCGAAGCAGACATCTATGACCGGCGTTCTTACCTCGCATATATGCTGCGGGAACATGTAAAAAGCGAAGTCGAGAGGCAAGCAGAACAGGTCTTCCGCAGGAAATTGGACCAAGATGAGATCCGCTTTGACTTGGAGACACGAGAACCGAACTATCGGATGGTGGATAGTTACAACATACAGGTTCGAGAGGACAGACCTCTCTTAAGAAGAGATTATGAGCCTCTGCAGTTAAGCCTCTTTGAATCCGTTTTTGAGCGGCAATTCGATAGCGAATTGGAAAAGAAATTCGCGTATTACCTTGATGAAGAAAGAGCACTGCAATGGTGGCATCGAGTCGCGGCGCGTCAACGGGGTGAGTACTACTTGCAAGGCTGGAAACGCGGACGCATTTACCCTGACTTTGTCGCCATGACGAATGACATCGCGGGCGTAACGCGCGTCTTGATTTTTGACACAAAGGGTGAGCACCTCGAAGGCAATCTTGACACCGAATATAAGCGAAAGGTATTGGAAACACTTGAAGGCGCATTCAACACCGCCGGTAGAATGGTCGTCTACGACAGTCCCAGACGGCAAGGCATCTTCCAGTTGGTATTCAGCGAACAGGAATTTCTGGAAATATCAGCTCGTTTGAATACTGAGTGATATTCTTATTACAAGAAGGATCCCCAAATCCCAATTTCCGACCATCGTCTGCTATTATCCTGTCAATCCTAAAATCCACTTTCACGGAGAGTGTCTATTTGCAACGCTGGGAACTCAGGGACCGCCTACCACCGGAAAATCCTCCGTGAAGCCTCCGTGAATTGCCCTATTTTTCTGACGCAAATCTGAACATAAAGTTACCTTTCCATCGCAACAAAAATCCAAAACTCCATACTTCTGTTGACCAAATGGGCGTCCGGATCATCGGGCAATGCATCGCGTGCTTACTATAAAGCACCGAAATACCCACTTTTTGCGTCCAAATGTCTGATATTTGCTCAATTTGCGTAAGTCCTAAACTGAATACATCGAAAAAATAATTGAGAATAGATTGATTGTGTGCTACACTATAAATAGCAGCAAACTACCACATTTCATTCGAGGAGGAATGCAGATATGGGTGGAATAGGCGGAATGGAGATCTTTATAATCCTGGTCGTCGCACTCGTCATTTTTGGACCGAAAAAGTTGCCCGAAATGGGGCGTTCCCTCGGTAAAGCGATCCGAGAATTTAAGAGCGCGGGTAGTGATCTCCAAGATGAACTGACAAAAGCAGCAGATGAGATTGATAAAGAACCGGATCCGAACATTAAACCTCCGAAACCTTCTTGATGACTCGGATTGCGAGCGGCAGGCACTATGGAATCTACGGAAGCTAACGAAGTTGCAATGACTTTCTGGGAACACCTGGAGGAACTCCGGCGTCGCATTATTATTTCTGCTATCGCGATCGCCGTTTTTACGGTCCTAAGTTTGTCTTTCAGCAAGCCCATTGAAAAGGTAATTAAGTTTCCATTGGGAACTTCGATGAACACGCTCATCGCGAATGCTATTGATGTCGTAGGCGGGACTGAGGGCTCAATACTCGGATTTTTCGCACTCGCTTTGCGATCCGGAACTTCGAGTGTCAACGCAATACTGATGAAGGTGGGTCCCTTGGAAGGTATCATGGCATACCTGAAATTAGGGATAACCACCGGCATTTTGCTGGCACTGCCGATAATCATTTATCAGGTCTGGGCGTTCGTTTTTCCGGCACTCAATCGCGAGGAGCGGCAATTCGCAGTACCGCTGTTTTTGATTATCGTCGTATTTTTCATCTTCGGTGCGGCTTTCGCCTACTTTATTGTCACACCGGTCGTCCTGCAATTCTCCGCGCAGCTGCTGCCAGAGTTACCCAACATGTGGGACCTGGAAAAATATATCAACTTTATAACGCGCTTAATTTTAGGATTCGGTATCGCTTTTGAGTTACCGATAGTTATGGCGTTTCTGTCCCGTATCGGCATCATTGACGCACAGGGCTTCCGTGAGAAGCAAAGTTACGCGTTATTGGGTATCTGTGTCATGTCGGCTCTCTTGACACCTGCCGATCCGGGTTCAATGTTATTGATGGCAATACCACTCTTCGTTTTGTATCAACTCGGTATTTTCTTCGCATACCTTGTCGAAAAGGAGGCAGAAGTATAATGGCTAACGAGCCTTTACAGCAACAACTTGCTTTGTTATACCAATTACAGGAGCGCGACCAAGAACTGTTATCCATCCAGCGAAAACTTCAAGAGATCCCGCGTAGTATTAAACAGTTAGAGTCGGACGTTATAGAGTCTGAAGCAGATATGGCGGCGAAATCGGCAGAGCTCGCAGAGACAGAGAGAGAACAACGCTCCAAAAACGCCGAAATTGAAATGAATGCTGTCCAACGCGAGAAATATCGAGATGAACAACGCGTTGTTAAGACAAACGAGGCTTATAATGCGCTTGAGCGACAAATTGAATATCTTGATAAAGAGGACGGAGAAGCGGAGGATACGATCTTAGTTCTTATGGAGAAAAGCGATCAACTCAAAGAAGAATTGGCACAAGTGGAAGTTGAAGTAAACCAAGAAAGGCAGAAAACTGATACTGAAACCGCACAACTCCAGCAAGAACTCCAGAATTTAAAGACAGAGCGAGATGAAAAGTTGAAACGTCGGAAGGCGTTTCTTCCTAAAATTGAAAAAGGACTCAGAGACGAATATCACCGCTGGATGAAAGCCCAGTTTGCAAACCGGTCCGGCGCAGCGCGAGCGAAAACCGGTTTTGTCGCACTCAGCAAAAGCGGTATCTGCGACAGTTGCCGCATCGCTATTCAACCGCAGACCCTCAAGGAAGCTCAAAAGTATCAGAAACAAGTCTACTGTTCAAGTTGTAAAAGGCTGCTTTACGTCGAGCCTGCTACACCCGATGTGCCATTTCCATAGAAAGGAGATACCCACAACCGATGCCCTTTTTCGTTATTGATGAGCAACCCGAAAAGCAGGTCTTCGATGGCGCACGTCTTCGGACACTTCACGGTGAAAAAATAATGATGTCCTTCGTCAATCTGCAACCGTATAGTGTTGTTGCAGAGCACAGTCATCCACATGAACAGATGGGGATGGTCCTCGAAGGAACATTTGAACTCTCCATTGACGGAGAATCTCGGATACTCAAAAAAGGAGACGCTTACCTTATCCCTTCCAATGTGAAGCACAGTGCCAAGGCGTTTGAAGAGCCCGCTGTTGCTCTCGACATCTTTAGTCCACCACGAGAAGATTACAAGTCATGAAAACGTATCGCGCGATTCAAGAACTTCAAACGACCGGCATTGTCACTGCTGGCATTAGTCTGCGCACTGGCGGCATTAGCCACACACCTTACGCCTCCTTGAATCTCGCTGAACATGTCGGCGACGATCCGAGGGCAGTCGCAACCAACAGAAAAATCCTTTTTCAGCGAACGGGTTTAAAGAATTGGCGGTATTGTCGTCAAGTGCATGGGAACTGTGTGATTGCTGTTGATGACACAACGGGAGCCTCTCTTGAAAATCCCCCAGAGGCAGACGCCCTGGTCTCCGCGTGTCGCGATGTGGCATTGGGAATTTTTACAGCGGATTGTGTCCCTATTTTCATTCTTGATATTGAAACGCCAGCAATCGGTCTCGCGCATGCAGGGTGGCGTGGCACCTTCGCACGAGTTGCGGTGAACACGCTGGCACAAATGAAAGCCTGTTTCGGAACTGTGATTGAAAACTGCCGGGTTCATTTGGGACCCGCTATCCAGAAATGCTGCTATACCGTCAGCACAGAATTGCTGACACAATTTGCTGAACGCTTCGGCTGCAGCGTCCACGATGGAACACACTTGAATCTACAGGCTGCCAATGTTAACCAATTAGTTGAAGCAGGTTTACCCTCCACTTCCATCTCAATATCTCCACTTTGCACCGCTTGTCGCACAGACCTTTTTTATTCACATCGGGCTGAGAACGGACAAACAGGTAGGATGCTCTCATATATCCAACTTGATACTGAATAGAGACGGGCATCCTCAGATGGAAAATTTGCTTTTCTCGTAAAAATATAGTATCATTATTAATATATATTGTAGATGCCATAAATGAATATCAGTATCAGCGGCGTCCCCAGTCGAAACCTCACTACAATTTGTAACGTTATTTTTCTTAGATGTTCCAACCTGTTTAGGGCAATGATTTCTTAAATTCGTTGTTAGGTAATAATTTGGCATACGCCGGAAAGAATTGAAGATGCGCGTGCTCTTCGCGACGTTATCAATCGTTACAGGTTTGATCGGACTTGTTTTTATTATACAAGGCGGCAACCACCCTTCCAAGTATCAGGAAGTTTTGTCCGAAAATGTGAGTGCCGTGCAAGTCACGCAGGTTTATACGGAGGCAACACATAAGATAACCGTTGGTATTGGGATTGTTAGTATAGCCGTCTTGGTCGCTGTCATTGGTATACTCTTTCACACAAGCAAGCCTTTAAATCCAGATCCGCCATCAACAGACAATCTTGAAAGTTGACAAACCCTTTTAATTGTGGAATTGAAAAATTGAACTCGATTGTTGAGAATCTTTCCAGGGTCAATGAACGGATTGCCAACGCTGCAGAACGGAGTAAACGCACACGCGATTCAATAACGCTCGTTGCTGTTACGAAAGGGCGTGCGGTGGCAGAAATTCAGACAGCTCTCGCTGCAGGGGCAACGGATATAGGTGAAAACCGTGTGCAGGAAGCGCAACAGAAGTACACGCCGGTCAATGCCTTTGTGGATGCTACAGGGGCTGATGCCACTCGTAACGCATGCCGATGGCACCTGATTGGACATCTGCAAAGAAATAAGGTTAAAACCGCAGTGGAGATGTTTTCACTGATTCATTCAGTTGACAGTTTGCGGCTTTTAGCAGAAATAGCACGTCGGTCTGAACAACGCTCACAACGAACAGATGTTTTAATTCAAGTAAATACCACGCGCGAGGCAAGTAAATACGGGGTGGCAGCGGAGGATGTCCTTCAGTTCATGGAAGACGCACAGGTATATCCGGCCGCGCACATTGTTGGGTTGATGACAATGGGGCAGTTAACACCTTCACCGGACGCAAACCGTCCCGCATTCGCCTTGCTGAGATCGATTGCTGAAAAAATAGAAGCCCAAAAATTTCCCGGAGTTACCCTGGAGTATCTCTCTATGGGGATGACAAACGACTTTGAGGTAGCCGTTCAAGAAGGCGCGAACCTCGTTAGAATCGGCAGGGCGATTTTTGAGGTTTCAGAAAACAGCCAGTAGTTAAAGAGAGTTCTGACCGAACCGCAAGGAATAATTAAAATATGGAGTTAGGTGTAATAGGCGTTGGAAAGATGGGCGGCATTATCGTCCGAAGTATCGCTGACACGGTCTTTCCCGCGAAACAAATCTGGGTTACCGACCTTGATAATACCCTTGTCCAGCAGCTGTGTGATGAAAAGGGAACTAACAGGGCAAGCGATATCGCTGCTTTGGTAGAAAACACCGAAGTTATTCTTTGTGCTGTTACGCCTCCAGCAGTCCCACACGTTTTACCACAGGTTGCACGCACCTTGTCAGCATCGCAATGGCTCATTAGCATCGCAGCGGGTGTTACAACGACAACGCTTGAATCCTACTTTGACAACGCACCACCCGTCGTTCGGGTGATGCCGAATATTTCAGCATCCGTGGGTGCGGCAATCTCCGTACTCACGGCTGGCAGGGCAGCGAATCAGGAACATCTCGAAATAGCACAGAAAATTTTCGACGCGTGTGGTACCTCTTTAGTGATGGATGAACGCCATCTTGATGCTGTCACGGGGGTAAGTGGGAGTGGACCCGCCTATGTCGCACTCTTCATTGAAGCGTTAGCGGATGCCGGCGTTCATGTTGGTTTACCACGTGCGGATGCACAGAAACTTGCTACCCATACAGTCTTAGGGGCAGCGACTATGTTAATTGAGACGCAGGAACACCCCGCTGCGCTCAAGAACCGTGTTACCACACCAGGTGGAACAACCGCTGCCGGACTACACGCCTTAGAACGCGGCGGTTTACGAGCAACGCTTACAGAAGCTATCCTCGCTGCGACGGAGCGAGCAAAGCAACTTGGGAGTACGTAATCAGTTTACGAGGGATTTTAGGAAATAATGGATATGTTCGCTTGGTTCATCAGTGAACTGCTTGAAATTTATACAATAGTGGTTTTCGCGAATGCCGTACTTTCTTGGTTTGTTTTTGGCACTCAGAACTCAGTCGTTAGGCAACTCTATTGGTGGACAAGTCGCCTCGTAGATCCAGTTTTAAATCCCATTCGGAACGCACTCGGACCGGTAACTCGGAATTTTGGTATTGACATTTCACCTTTTGTGCTGATCCTTCTGTTACAGTTTCTGGCAGGTGTGATCTGGTGATAGATGGCAGCAATGCCAAACAGTTAATTAGGACTTACACAAACTGCGCGTTTGTAGCATAAACTTTTAGTTTGTGTCATACGAAAAATATGAGAAAACGAAATTCCACCACAAAAAGCACGACGCGTAAACGCGGCAAATCCACGAAACCGAAAGAGCCACCGCAGTTGACAGACCGCGAAAGGGAAAACGCCGTTCTGGAAATTTGGCAGACCGCGAATGTATACCCACTCGCGAGCAAAAAATCTGGGGCTGTAGACCACAGTGCCGTCAAGGCAAGTGCTACACAGCACCCCCACTCCTCCCAGACAGACACCTATGTCCTTCGCGAGATACCCACCTCCGTCGATGCACTCACTCTTAGCACCCTTTGTAGAAAAGTTTGTCAAGACATCTTCCTTAAAGCAGAATTAATGCAAGGACATCAGGTCACATACGTGCCTGCATGGGAGACCTATCCCCTTTGGATTGAGGAAGACGTTACTGAGGCTGCAAAATCCAAAACGCCAATCAAGTTATCTGTCCTCCGAAAGCGATGTCGCGCACGACATAAACAGGAATTGGAAGTCCAAAAACAGAAATTCCATCAACTCGGTATCTTCGCGGATTGGGATGCTGCACAGAAAACCCTCGAATCGCGACAGGAAGCAAGGCTTATTGCGCTTATTAGTCGACTCCGCGATTCTGACTATCTGCACGACTTGCCGCAGCTAAGTCCGTGGTGTCCCAACTGCACTGTCCCGATCAGTCAAACGAATCTCGTCCAAATACCGACACGCACCTTGAAGGGCTACGTAAAGTTTCCTTTCACTGTCGGGTTAGAGGAATTTGGCGTAGATGTCTTCTTCTGTCTCCAAATACCGCACCTCTGGGAAATAGCGGGAATCGTTAAACTCGGAATTACCGAGGATACGACCTATTGGCTCACCCAATGGCAAGACGAATACCTACTTTTTGCGGAACCGCAGCTCAAACACTTTACGAAACACCTTCCAAAAGGACAATCCAAACCGAAACCTATTACAAAAATCAAAGCCTCTGAACTCGCACAATGCGCTGTGGCGCATCCACTGTTTGCGTCAAAAGACTTGGAAATTACACTCATTCCTGAAGCCTTAGCAACGGATGCCGTTGATGATGAATCAATATCTTCCCTAAAATCCGGGGTTATGCCCTTAAACCCAGCACATCATCTGCCGAGTTACAACATCGCCCAGGCATTAAACATGAATACTATGCCTGTTTTTGATGAAACCGGAAGGTTCACCGAAGAGGCTGGGCAGTTGTGCGGTTTGTATCTGTTTGATGCTGAGAAATTTATTGTGCCACAATTGGAGAAGTGCGGTTATCTCCTTGAGACCCAAAGAAGCGAAATGCCTGAGCCGCATTGTCCGCGCTGTGAAGAAGTGGCTGTGTCCCGCCCCTGTTCAAAATGGGTGTTCTCTCTCTCCAAAAACCACGCCACTACCCAGCTCCTCAACGCCCCAGAATATTGGGATAATTACGGTGACACGGAGCATAAAGGTATTCGCGAGGTCCAAAAAGCCGTCCTTGATTTTGAGGATTTGCAGGTTTCAGCACAACGCCAATGGGGAATGCCCCTGCCAATTCTCCTCTGCGACCAGTGTGATGAGCCGCTGACCGATAAAAATACCCTCAACGCAATCCGGAATTCTATACAACGCGGGTTTGAATTCTGGTTCCGTTTGAGCGTTGAGGAACTTTTGCCTGTTGATACACGGTGTCTAAACTGTAATTCGAGCGATTTTCGCAAAGAAGCGACGCTCATTGATAGCCATTTCGCCAATCTACTGCAGATCATTGACAACTCTGATTTCAAGAGACCGCTCGGTGGGCACACCAGTGTCATGTTTGTACCGCAAAACGATACAGCGGATTCAAAATGGACAAAATGGTTGGCTGAAATCAGTGTTATCTCCGCATCACTTAGTAGAAGCCGTCCAATTAAAGAAAGCCAGCCCTTTAAGCAACTAAAGCTTAACACAATGCCAAAAGTTGGTGAGGAAATACAGATACAAGACGGATTTCTCAACGAATATCCAGCGGATGTGGCACGCTTGGTTGCAATAACGCCTAAGGTCGGAACAGAGCGCGTCAGTCCCAAGTCCCTGGATAAACTTGCAGAGAGCTACCTCGGTCAATACGAGCAATTACACGAACTATTGGAGAATATCAGTAATTCCGTCTACCATTTTGGGAAAGGTCCTCAAGGTGAAAGATTGAAAAAACGGAAAGCAGAGGAAAGGGTGGAAGATTGGAAGAATGGTCCCCCCACCCTTCTATCCTTCCACCCCTCCAAACTTCTTCCGATCGATGCGTTGGCGATAATCGTTACCTATCAGCTTTTACAGGAGGTCCAGCAGGCTTACCAAGACGGGAATTTTCATGAAATGTGGACACTGTTAACCAATTTCTGCGAAGACGATCTGCATTTTTATCTCCGCACCATAGAGTCGCGTCCCGCTAAAACTGGACCCGTGGCACAAGCTACCTTGGTACACATCGCGACTGTGCTCCTGCAACGGTTGGCACCCTTGACACCTTTTTTGGCAGAACATTTCTATCATCTCATTCCTACAGAGGATATAACGAATAAACAGAGCATTTTTCAGAATAATTGGCACCTACTCTCACCGATTATTGAGAAAACGCTACAGGTTTCCGATATAGAGACGGATGATGCAAAAGCGGAATGGGAGGCGCTTAAGAATGCCCACGATGCAGGATCCTAAAAAAAATACATGGCAGACGCTTCTACCCTTAATCGGTGTGGCGATTCCAGTGTTGATACTAGATTGGGTCAGTAAATGGCTGGTGCAGAACCATATCGCGCAGGTTACAGAGGTTATTCCGATTATTCCGGGATTTTTCAACCTTCGGCACGATAGAAATACAGGCGCGGCTTTTGGGGTGCTTGCTGGACACAGGGTCTTACTGATTCTCATTACTATTGTCGCTTTAGCCTTCATTTTTGCTTATTATCTTCGATTCAGAGAGAGCCGTTGGATGCAAGTCGCTCTCGGTTTTCTGCTCGGCGGTGCCGTTGGAAATTTCATTGATCGCCTCTATTTGGGTGAGGTTGTCGATTTCCTGCAATTCGGTATAGCTGATAAGGGGCTCTTTTGGCCGACTTTTAACGTTGCGGATGTTTCCGTCTGTATTGGAGCCGGGATGTTAATTGTTTACCTTTTTCAAAACCGCGATCAACACCAGGAAACTTGACCAGGATTTTTATGATTGATGTGATTCACTATGATGAAATCTCCGATAATCAGGGTTCTGGCTTGTTCCAATCGTCAGGGAAAATAATCCATGTGTAAATTGAGTGTTCGATTATTCTTGTTTAGCCTAATCTTTCTTTCCTTAGGGATCCCACACGCAAAAGCGCAACTTCATTCCGACGATCACGAATCGGAGGCAGGACATACGCATTCAGAGGAATATAGCGAAAGTGCTTTGCGACGCTTTGAGATCATTACTTTGAGTTCCCTCCCATTTACCGCGATTCACAGTTACGGCGTAATGCGATTGGTGAAAATGTTGCGTGAAAACCAATTCGCACCTGAGCTATCCACACAAGACTATCGCATAATTGGCATCGGGGCTGTTTCATTTTCTCTGTTTATTGGGGTATGGGATTGGTGGCATACCCGTAACGTTGACCGATCGGCACCGCGTGTACCTGAACCAAAAACACCGCCACCGCCTGAGGATGAGGATCCCGTGGACGGTCCTCTTACACGGTTGTCCGATGCCGACCCGTATGTAGCGAGATATAGAAATAAGTCGCTACAGGACTCGATGAATAAAGGACTCAACGGATGGGCAAATGACCAGGCTGTCGGTTTTGCGGTGCCACTCATTCAAATTCGTTTCTAACTCGTAGGTTTAAACGAAGTCCGTTTATAGATTTTAGAACACTTTGCAACTTTCTACCAGACGCGTCGCCTGCAACAACGGCGCAGGCGACTCTTGAGAAGAGCACGTCAAAGTCCAAACTTGGGTTGTTTCTCCGCAAGGAATAATTAAAAGTGCGTATTCTGTTTATGGGGACCAGTGAGTTTGCCGTTCCAGCGCTCAAAGAACTCATCGCCCACACATTTGAACTCATCGGTGTCGTCACACAACCCGACCGACCCAGCGGACGCGGAAAACGGCTCACTCCGTCACCTGTCAAAGGAGTCGCTACAGCGCATACGATACCGGTCTATCAACCTGAGAAGGCGAGAAATCCAGGTTTTGTGCGGACGCTTAAACGTCTCACTCCAGATGTGATTGTTGTTGCTGCCTTTGGGCAAATCCTTCCCCAAACTATTTTGGATATTCCGTCCTGTGGCACCATCAATGTGCATCCCTCTCTTCTTCCAAAGTATCGCGGTGCCGCCCCAATTCAGTGGGCACTCATTAATGGTGAAACCGAGACAGGTGTGACACTGATGTTACTCGATGCCGGGGAGGATACAGGTGATATTATTTCCGCAGACCGAGTCCCGATCCGAGACGAAGATACTGCTTTCACATTGACGAGACAGTTGGCGCAACTCGGGGCAAATCAGCTTGTCCGATGTTTATCCAATATGCCGGTTGGAGAACCACCATCGGCAATCCCACAGAACGACGCAGAAGCAACGCATGCCCCGCGATTGACGAAGGAAATCGGGCGAATTGATTGGAATCAACCGGCGATCACAATTCACAATTTGGTCAGAGGGACAGCAGTCTGGCCCGGTGCTTATACTTTCTTCCGCGAGAAACTTCGGCTGAAAATTGTGCGTTGTCAACCCCTGCCACAGAAACTTGATCGACGGCCCGGGACCCTTGAAATAGCCGAAAGACAAAAACTCCTCGTTGCCACGGCAGAAGGCACGCTCCAATTGTTGGAAATTCAACCTGCAACCAAAAAATCTATGGAAGCCCACGATTTTATTAACGGGTACCAGTTGCAAACAGGCGAGTTTTTTAATTATTGAGGTAGAATTAAAAAATGAATAGTCTAAACAACACCCTATTTGCATCATTCAAGGTTCTCCTATATTTCTTGATTGTCTTCGGTATAATTGGGGTCTTAGCCATTTTCTTCATTATTCCGAATTGGATCAGAACCGAAGAGGTCCTTGTTCCCAACATTACCGGCGAAAGCTACTATGAAGCCGTGCGAATTCTGGGTGAGGCGGGGTTACAGCCCGCAAAAACCATTCAAGAAGCGAGCAGCGATGCACCGAAAGGTGAAATCGTCTCACAAAATCCAGAGGCAAACTTTAGAATAAAATCATATCAGCCCGTTGAAATCACAGTGAGCATAGGAGCGGAGTTAGTCCCCGTTCCCTCCGTCATTGGGAAATCGCGAGATGCCGCTTTTGATACCCTGACGAGCGCGGGTTTTCGTCCAAATCGAGTTGCCTTCGTCCATTCTGAAGATTATCTGCAGGATACGGTTATCGCACAAACACCGCCAGAAGGAGGCGGACAACGCCGCGGCAATCCTGTGAATCTTTTAGTGAGTCGTGGACCGAGACCACAAGTGGTCCAACTTCCGAATTTCCAAGGTCAGCTGGCTGCCAATGTGGTTGCTGCCCTGGAAGCAGTAGGACTCAAGATTGAGACTGAATACAGTTCACACCCTAAAATTCCCCAAGGTGCAATTATCACGCACGAACCTGTAGGTGGCGTGATGGTGAGAACTGGAGACCGCATTCTACTCGAAATTAGTGGTGTACAAGGAACTACTGCAAACATTAGCAGACCCTTACCCTTCACGTATACGGTGAGTGAAGAAGGGAAACTTTCACGTCACATCAGGATTGTTATAATTGATGCCTACAGTGAGCGCATTGAGGTCGATCAACGCTACGCCCCCGGGACAGTGATTGATTTGGAACAGAAGGGGATTCGCGTCTTTGGCAAAGCACGGGTGATCGTCTACGAGGATGATGAAAAATTACCTGAAGTGGTTTATAGATAGAACGCCGCTAAAGGAGATTACAGATTTTTACGCCTAAAATTGCGCCTTCATTACTCGCTGCAGATTTCAGTCGTCTTGGCGAAGAGGTCAAGCGGATCGTCACGGCTGGGGCAGATATGCTCCACTTCGACGTGATGGACGGTGAATTTGTGCCAAATTTCGCTATCAGTCCACCCTTTATCGCGGCTGTTCGCGAGATCACCGATGTGCCTTTTGATGTCCATCTTATGGTGACACACCCGCTGTGCTATATCGATGCCCTTGCAGCAGCTGGTGCAGATCTGGTTACCTTTCACATCGAAAGTGCCGATAAACCCAACGAAGTAATTTCGGAGATCAAAGCACACGGGCTTAAACCCGGTTTAGCACTTTGTCCGAAGACACCCGTCTCATCGGTTACACCTTACCTGTCGGACATTGACTTGGTCCTACCAATGAGTGTTGAACCTGGGTTCGGAGGCCAACCTTTTCAGCGGGATACACTCAAAAAAATAGCAACATTACATCGAATAGTTCAAGAAATGACGTTGCTTCTTGACATTTCCGTTGATGGTGGTGTAACGACAGAAATCGCGCCTCTCGCGATTCATCACGGCGCAACCGTCCTCGTCGCAGGAACCGCTATCTTCCGCAGTCAGCAACCGGAGACGGTTATTCAAAAGTTGCGCACTCCTGCAACGGATGACGAAGGTTTGTAGTCCCAAGCAACGCGCCGGGACGGCTCAACGGAAAAGGATTCGACGCTGCCAACTCACCTCACCGAACCGCAAGGAACATTTAAAGGACGGTTATTCAAAAGTTGCGCACTCCTGCAACGGATGACGAAGGTTTGTAGTCC
>VXPE01000005.1:0-3250 GCA_009839745.1 Candidatus Poribacteria bacterium | reverse complement strand
GACGGTTATTCAAAAGTTGCGCACTCCTGCAACGGATGACGAAGGTTTGTAGTCCCAAGCAACGCGCCGGGACGGCTCAACGGAAAAGGATTCGACGCTGCCAACTCACCTCACCGAACCGCAAGGAACATTTAAAAAATGCAGACTTTCTATGTTTCCCCTTCTCAGATATCCAATAATGTCGCTACCATTACAGGTTCAGAGTATCATCATCTCCGCAATGTCCTCCGGACAAGACCGGGTGAAGTTGTCCGAATCATTGATGGGAAAGGGAATGTGTATACTGCACAAATTCTTGAAACACACAATGCTCGTATTTCGAGCGAAGTCCGAATCCTCAGCCACGAATTCCACGCGATTGTTTCACCAAAACTCACGCTCTTTCAAGGGCTTCCCAAAAACGATAAAATGGAGTTAATTCTCCAAAAAACGACAGAGCTCGGTGTTACACAAATTGTACCACTGCATTCAGAATATGCCTTGCAGAAACCGAGTCAAAACCGATATGCGCGTTGGCATCGCGTACTGATCGCTGCTACGAAGCAGTCCGAACGCGCGTGGTTACCTGAATTAGGCAACGCACAAGTATTTGAGACTGCCCTTGCACAACTCGATACGTTTTCGCGCTGCTTGTTCTTCAGTCCACATCGTGATCAGAAATCGCAGGTCCGGCATATCCAGACAGTTTTGCGAGAGACACCGTGTCCGACTTCTATTGCCCTCTTTGTCGGACCGGAAGGCGGATTTTCCGATCAAGAGGTAACCCGTGCCATTGAAAGCGGATGTACACTTGTGACACTTGGGAGGAACATCCTCCGCACAGAAACTGCCGCAATTGTAGCCGTCGCCATCACCGCTTATGAATATCAACTGTAGGACTAATTTCTAAATAGCAGCGGTCTCACTAAAAAATTCATTGACAAATTTCACCGCTTTTTGTAAAATTGCTAACTATGGATGCAAAAGAATTGACCAAAACCCTCATTGGGTATAATACAGTAAGTCCTCTCAGCAATGTTGAGGTCATGGATTTTCTCACCGAGACGCTGGAATCCATTGATTGCGAGGTCGAACGGGTTGAGTACAAAGACCCAGCAGGTGTACTGAAGGTGAATCTCATTGGTCGTAAAGGACCTATGAACGGTGAGCGCGGGCTTGCGCTGCTCGGACATATAGATACTGTGCCTGCTATCGGTTGGTCGATGGATCCGTTTGAGGCGCGGATTGCGGATGAGAAGATGTATGGCAGAGGCAGTTGTGATATGAAGGGCAGTGTCGCGTGTATGATTGAGGTCGCGTCACACTATGCGGCATCGGATTTGAAGGCACCACTCTATGTCGTCATCACTGCTGATGAAGAGGTGGGCTACCTCGGGGCAATTGCAGTTGCCGAAAAGTCGCAGATGTTCAAAGAGCACGGCTTCCCGAAGTATGGGATCGTGGGTGAACCGACAGAACTCCATGCGGTATATGCCCATAAAGGAACTGTCCGCTTTACTGCCACAGCCCACGGTCGCGCAGCGCACAGCAGTACAGGCGAAGGGGACAACGCGAATCTAAAGTTAATTCCGTTTCTCGCAGAAATGCGGGATATTTATCACGAATTGACAAGCGATACCCAATATTTCAACGACGAATTCACACCGGCTTTTACGGATTGGAATATCACTATCAGTGATGGCGAGTGTCCAGGGAATATTACTTCGCCGCTGAGCGTATGTTGTGTCAACTACCGTCCAATGCCTGGAGATAATGCACAGGTATGGATAGACCGCGCACGCGACTCGGCAGAGAAGCATGGATTGATATTTGATTTATATATCAATGCCTCTCCCGTGCGCACACCGCCTGACGCAGAGATCATTCAAGCAGCTCTTGAAATAACCGGCGAGACTGAACCCGGAACTGTTGCCTATGGCACCGATGCCGCTGTCTTCGCACAGCACATGGAGACTGTTGTTATCGGACCCGGCAGTATTTTGCAGGCGCATACCGTAGATGAGTGGATGGCGTTGGACCAGTTCCCACAAGCGATTTCGATCTTTAGTCAATTTGTGAATCGGTTTTGTGGGGCTTAGGCGCATCAAAGAAAACAGCGTCCGGTTTTACCCATGCCGCTTCACCATCTGCCCACACTTCACGCTTCCAGATTGGCACGATCTGTTTCAGGCGATCCATCGCGTATTTACACGCTTCGAACCCATCTTTACGATGCGGGGATGCCACCGCAACGGCTACGCTTACCGCACCGATTTCCAATTTCCCCACACGGTGAATCATTGCAACGCGATCGAGACCCCATTTTTCTGAGATTTCTTGCGCAATTTCTGCCATTTTCTTCTCTGCCATCGGTGGATACGCTTCATATTCGAGACATTTTACCGATCTACCATCGGTATTGTTCCGAACTGTCCCGAAGAACAGCACGACCGCGCCTGCGTCTGGACCCTCCACGGCTTCACGCACCTCCTCGCCTGTGATAACTTCTGTCGTTATCTTAAACATTGCAGCCCCCTGTCACTGGTGGAATTAGGGCGACCTCGTCCCCTTCTGCGAGTTCAGTATGTTCCGTCGCATATTCCCAATTGACAGACATCTGCATCACTTCATAGAATTCAGCGATTTCGGGCCATTCTTCCTCAAGACGTTCTAATATCGTTTGTATAGTGGCACCGTCCGGGAGTTCCATCTCTTCCTCGGATCGATCTAACATTTCATGGCATACGGCGAAGTATTTGACTGTGACGTTCATATAAATTCCTTTTCCACAGAGTTTTGGAGGTTAACAACATATCGGTTACACTCAAAAGTATAGCACAAAATCGGTTACAAAACAATCTTTATACGGATTGCTGCTAAAAATTATGTTGATTTTTATCATGAGATAAGATAAAATAAAATAAATTGTGTGAAAGTGATCCACCTAATCACCTTCAACAGAGGAGAGAAGGCAGTATGAAACCGAAAGCTATTTATTATTTTATCCTCGTTTTGCTGGTTTCCGTTGGACTGATGGCTTGCGGCGGCGACACGACTGATGAAACAGAAGCACCCGATAAGCAGACCCAGCCGGCAGCAACATCCACCGAATCAACGCAGCCCGATGTAGTTGTTGGAAGAGATATTGACTTTGCCCTTGAGGAACAAGCGATTCGCGACCTATATGCCGAATACGCGCTTGCACACGGTGATCAGGATGTTGACGCGCTAACGGACGTGTGGCTACCCGGCGAGAGCAAAGACATTTTTA
>VXPE01000004.1 GCA_009839745.1 Candidatus Poribacteria bacterium | reverse complement strand
TTACAAACACTGTGAAAAAACTGTTGATGATTCCCCAGCGTGCCTTTCTTATGAATACCACACGCCTCCATCTCTACGGGCTTCACTAACGCTTTGGTATCCGATGTATCTTCTGTGACCTGCTCCTCTTTTTCGGGTGCTTTCTCAGATATACTATAGTTTGGACAATTTTGGTCGGGTTCATGCTCGGTTTTCAAGAGATCTTTGATTTTTCTGAAAGTTTCTGAAACAAACCCAACTTGCAGGAAAATAAACCCCGATGCACCCAACGGCAGCCCCAGCGGGGCGATATGTGTATAGAAACGCCAACCCCCCAAGACCTAAGCCCCAGCGGGGCGATATGTGTGTTCTTAAAAAAATTGTCCAAAGTTTAGTCAGATATACTAAAGTTTGGACAATATTATGATTAGGACTTACGCATTCCGTCTTAAAGTCCCCCTGATAAGGGGGATTTAGGGGGTTAAAAAGATGATAAATGCTGCTTTTTTGTGTCCAAATGTCCGATATTTGATCCATTTGCGTAAGTCCTGTTGAGATAAACAATATGCTAAAAATAGGGTTTCTGTGTGTAAGGATTAATTTCATAATTATATCCTTGAATCCTTTCTAATTCAGTCTCTGAGATGGTATCAAGATTAACAGTAATCGTTTCAGCGTTTTGAATGTCGCCATACGCGAAACTGTAGGTATTTCTGTAATAACCTTTATCTTCGTTATATCCAGAAACAAATTCATAGCGATATCCATCCCTCGTTCTAAATTCGCGCCCATCATGTAGATAAAAGACATTCCAATCGGGTTCCAAGTATCCCATGTCGATATGAAAGACATTGACCCACATTGCGTTTTCTTTTTCCTCTGAAAGTATCATTTCAAAAACTTCCGGGAAGTTCCAGATTTGCTGATACAGCCAATCGGCGCGATACCCACCCAGGGACGGAATACCAAAATTTTCCTCATCATAAGGCGAGTCTGCCATCAATTGCCTCTCTGTCTCGATGAACTCAACCCACATATCTTGAAGAGGGCGCCCAGGATTATAGTCCTGAATAATATACCGCGTGATTTCCTCCAAACGCTGTTCGTATTTGGCCAATTCTGCTGGTTCTGCATAAGCCTCCATGTAGTACCAATCTTGCCATTTAGGTGGCATTTGGACATGTTCAGGGATCGGATTCGGTATCAAAGGATTAAACGAAACAAAAGTGCGCGAATGCTTCTCAGTATCTATCGCAAAGATATCTGCTGGTAGGAGTGGCAATGGTGTCTTATGCGGTTCAGAATGCCACTCGTCGCCGTGCCAGTGTCCCGTCTCGTAGGTTTCCCCCGGCGGTGGCGGCTTCGGTGCTACAGGTTGCTTGGAAACTTCAACAGGTTTATAGACTTTCACAGGTTCTTGATTCGCGACCTTGCGTCCGTAGAACAGACCACACCCCATCGCTATCACGAATACACAAAGAATCGGGATCCAGATTTTCTTTCTTAACATCGTTCTATCTCCTTTGGGCGTTGAGCAGAACACCTTTCGGTAGGCGTAAAACAACAGAACTGCCCAAGTGGTCAAGCGTCACCTGCTTGCCTTGCCAGTGCTGCCCTGGCCGCTTCAAAAGCCTCAAGCTTGCTCCGATAATCGCTGAGGTAACTCGTGCATGGGTTGGCATGAATATCAAGAACTCCGATAGATAGCAATAGCAGCACAAGACACAGAAAACTGAAAGTCGTTTTGAGTCTCATATTTCCAAACGCCTTTGAAGTGTGTCTTCTGAATTACTGAATATACGGAAAAGGGGGCCGTTTTTCCTCGTGCTCTTGCATCTTTCTCTCTACCTCGGCAATTTTCTTAGCCGCCTCGGTAATGTTGCGTCCCAGTTCTCTCTTATAATTCTCGTCATTCTCGAATCGGATCGCCTCCTCTTCTGTCGGAAGCAGGTCATCAAATGCATGATTCACTTGCGAATATTCGTCAGTGAGTTCACTGTGTTTATCCCCCCATTCCTGCCACTTTTCAACCGCTTCGTAATACTCCTGCGTGCGTTCGGAGAACAACTCCACTTTACCATCCTGCGCGGCTTGCTCTATGATCTGTGCGTCTATTGGCGGTGCGACGACAGGTGCACTCTGCACTTCGGTGCGTTCTGCGGGCGGTGTCGGTAGTTCTGCTTCCACTTCGGAAACTGCCGCAGGCGTGTGTGCCTCATGCGGTTCAGAATGCCACTCGTCGCCGTGCCAGTGTCCCGTCTCGTAGCTCTCGCCCGGTGGCGGCGGTTTCGGTGCTACAGGGTGTTGAAAGTCAACAGGTTTATAAACCTTTACGGGTTCTTGATCGGCGACTTTGCGGCCATAGAACAGACCACACCCCATCGCTATCACGAATATACAAACAATCGGTATCCAAAATCGTTTTCTTAACATTGTTCTATCTCCTTTGGGGATTGAGAAACAGACCCGTTTCGAGTTTCAAGGTAATCGTCTCGTCTGCTTTTTCAAGCCTGACCTGTTCGGCTTGAATCTCGGTGAGCATAAAGCCGTGGATGGAATCCGTCACAACGAGTGTGCGGTAGTCTCCCGTCCGGGTGTCTTGAATCCAAGCCCTCAAGGCGAGCGGATTGGACGCAGAGACAAACGTTCCGAGAAGTTTCAAGTTCGCCCCAGGGACAGGTTTTGGGTTCAACACCGTTCCCAATGGGGCAAAGAGGTTATTCCGAATGATGGTTTGGTAGAAGTCCGAGTCGATGGATGCCGAGAACAGAGTGCCTCGCGTCTCCGTGACCTCTCTCTGCTGGGGTGTCGGAGATGTCAGGGGTGGTATCTCCTGCGGTTGTGAGGCTGCTTGTAGGTGATAGATACCAAACAACACCCGACACACACCAGGAGGCAGAAAAAATATAAAAACGTCTCTGAAGACATACGTTGAGTCCTTCTGTGGTATCAACCGATAGAAATGACAGCTCATTGAGTCATTAATGTCAAGACGCAGCGTGCAACCGTTGAATTCTAAAAACAAGATCGCACAATGTAGACCTGTCCGCTTGTTACCGTCCAGGAATATATGTCCGGTAACGATATGGTGGGCATATACAGCGGCTTTCTGGAATAAAGTTGGATAGAGTTCTGTATCACCAAATTTCCCCTTAACCGCTTCAACCAAGTAGTGTAACCGACTTTCATCCAGCAAGTGGTAGGTCCCAACATGCCCTTCGGCAACTTCCAGGATCTCCGCAGTTGTCAAATATCTCATAGGTTACCGAGGGTTTTCCACGCGCGATCATAGTTTTGTAATGTTTCGTCTAAGGCAGTGGCAACATTTATTCCGAGGCTACTGGCAATTCTCATGTCCGCTTTCGCTTTTTCTGTTTCGCCGAGATGTAGCCAAGCTTTGCTGCGGCGGTAATAGGCATCGGCATAGTCGGGGTTGAGTTCTATTGCTCTGGTATAGTCTTCAATCGCAAGTTTAAGCTCACCGTTTTTGGCATGGTCTAAGCCGCGATTGTAATATGTCTCGGCACATTCTTGATTGCATTCTTTTGTCATTTTCTGTTCCATAATCCGTTCTTTTCGACGGGTTACGCCTTGGCTAATGCCTCTTCGAACTTTCCTGTTGCGTCCATTCATAGGCATCCGTTTTGGATTCTTGATCTGCGGAATCCGCGTCAATCTGCAATTCAGATAATTTATTTTTTCTTGAGGATAATAATAACATGCAAGATGGATAGGTTTCAACCGAATTTTACGACTTGTGCTAATTAACATGTCGTTTCTTCTGTTTTCACAGGTGTTTAGTTTT